>CAZPHG010000001.1:0-20720 GCA_964586585.1 uncultured bacterium
CATACTAATAAGTATGGACGAACTTTTTGGCACCGTAGAAATGTTTGAATTTTTTGTTGAATTCCATTTTCTATCGCAATAAATGGATTGAAATTACTCGTCGTCTGTTTCTTCCTTTGCAATTCTTGCAACTGAAACTAATTCATCTTCAGCATCTAATCTCAATAGACGGACTCCTAATGTATTTCTTCCTATTGCCCTTATATCTTTTACCGGCTGTCTGTTAATAATACCGTTTTTAGTTATCAGTATAATTTCTTCTTCAACATCAACTTTCCTAACGCTGACAACATCGCCGTTTCTTTGAGATGTTTTGATATTTATCACCCCTTTGCCTGCCCGTCTTTGCACACGATAATTTTCAACAGGCGTTCTTTTTCCGTATCCGTTCCGGCAGGCAGTGAGAAGGCTGTCTCCTTCTTCCACTATTTCCATACCTATAACCGAATCGCCTTCTTTCAGAGTTATACCCTTAACTCCTCTGCCTATTCTTCCTATTGACCGGACATCTTTTTCATTAAATTTTATAGCCAGCCCTTTCACGGTTGAAGTTATTATATCATTTTCTCCGGTGGTCTCTCTGACGCCAATTAACCTATCATCGTCATCTAAATTAATTGCTCTGATTCCTGTTTTCATCGGACGAGAATAACATTGAAGTAAACTCTTTTTTATTATTCCTTTTTTAGTTGCCATTATTAAATATTTTCCAGCCGCTTTTTCAAAATCTCTCACAGATATCATTGCTGTTATTTTTTCATCTTCAGAAAGCTGTAAAAGATTGACTATAGCTTTGCCTTTTGCGTGTCTTTCCGCCAATGGAATATTATACACTTTCAACCAATAGACCCTGCCTGAATTAGTAAAGCATAGCATATAAGCATGTGAAGAAGTAATAAAAATATCTTCAATAAAATCTTCTTCTTTAGTTCCCATTCCTTTTATACCACGCCCTCCTCTTTTCTGAGCGCGATATGTTGTAGAGGGAAGACTCTTAATATATCCTGCATTTGATATAGTCACTACCATATCTTCTTCTTTAATAAGGTCTTCTCTGTCAATGTTTCCTACTTCTGCGCCAATCTCTGAACGTCTGGCATCGACAAATTTCTTTTCAATTTCTTTTATCTGTTTTTTAATAATTTCTTCCACCATTTTCGGGCTATTTAGTATTGCCTTACATTTTTCTATTTCTTTTATTAATTCCTTATACTCTTCTTCAAGTTTTTCTACTTCCAATGAAGTGAGCCGATGCAGTCTCATTTCAAGTATTGCATCGCTTTGAATTTTTGTCAGTTTGAAATTTTCTATAAGTCTTATACACGCTTCATCTCTGTTTTTTGATGTTTTTATTATATTAATAACCTCATCAATATTCGCTAGAGCAATTCTCAATCCCTCCACAATATGGGCTCTCGCTTCGGCTTTTCTTAAATCATAAAGGGTGCTTCTTCTTATCATCTCTTTTCTATGTTCTAAATAATAGTAAAGCATTTCTTTAAGATTTAAAATGCGAGGTTTATTTTCAACAAGCGCCAGCATTATAATGCTAAATGATGATTGGAGTCCCGTATGATTGTAAAGCTGATTTAAAACCACTTCTTTATTGGCATTTTTAGAAAGTTCTATCATTATGCGCATTCCGTCTCTGTCGCTTTCATCTCTTAAATCTGTTATTCCTTCAATCTTCTTCTCTTTAACAAGGTTTGCTATCTGTTTTATTATTGTTGCCTTATTGGCCATATATGGTATTTCTTTAACTATAAGAGCAGTTTTATTATTTTTTATTTCTTCTTCAAATATTTTTGCCCTTAATTTAACTGCGCCTCTTCCTGTTCTATACGCTTCTCTTACTCTTGAAAGCCCGCATATAGTTGCGCCGGTAGGAAAATCCGGTGCTTTAATTACTTCCATCAGTTCATCAATTGTAATTTCAGGATTATCTATCATTTTTAATAAACCGTTTGATATTTCGCTAAGATTGTGCGGCGGAATACTCGTAGCCATCCCAACCGCAATACCCGAAGAGCCGTTTAAAAGAAGATTCGGCATATTAGCGGGCAGCACTTTCGGCTCCATCAAACTTCCGTCAAAGTTCGGACTATAATCGATTGTATCTTTTCCGATATCTCTGAGCATTTCTTCTGTTAATTTTGCCATCCGAATCTCGGTATATCTCATAGCTGCCGCGCTGTCGCCATCAACCGAACCGTAGTTACCCTGGCCGTCTAAAAGCGGGTATCTTAGCGAAAATTGCTGAACCATTCTCACCATAGAATTATATACCGCCTGATCGCCGTGCGGATGGTACTTGCCTAAGCATTCCCCAACTACCCTTGCGCATTTCTTGTAGGGTTTATTAAAAGTTATACCCATATCGCTCATGGCGTAAAGTATTCTTCTGTGAACAGGCTTTAATCCATCTCGGACATCTGGAAGAGCCCTGCCTACTATTACACTCATAGCATAATCAATATATGAATTTTTCATCTCATCTTTAATATTTATGTTTTCTAAATGTTTATCGCTTATTTTTTCGCTTGACATAATTGTTTTTCCTTTATATATCTAAATTTTTAACTTCAAGAGCATTGTCTTCAATAAATTTTCGTCTCGGTTCTACATTATCACCCATCAAAATTGTAAATATCTTATCTGCTTCAACTACATCATCAATCTTTACTTTAAGTAACTTTCTTTTTTCGGGATCCATAGTTGTTTCCCATAATTGAGTTGGATTCATTTCTCCAAGTCCTTTATATCTTTGGATGCTTATTCCCTTCATTCCTTTTTCTTTAATTTTTTCAAGTATGCTATAAAAATCTTCTACTTGTTCGGTTTCCTTATCATCCCATGAAATTTCATAATTTTCTTTCTGTAAAGTCACACTCATTTCAGTAAGTTTTTCTTTGAGTCCAAGTATCGGCTTAAATTCCCACAAATCAATAATTTTCAAACCCTCTTCTTCGGTGACTACTTCCTCTTCACTGCTTGAAAAGAAATCCTGTTTTATATGTTTCAGTTCTTCTTCGGAATATAAAATTTTTTCTTCACCGTTTTTTTCCACTATTTTATAAAGCGGTAGTTTCTCTGAATCCATTTTTATTATATCCTCTTCAATGAAACCTTTTTTTATAAGCCGGCTTAAAAGCGAGCGGTATTTTTCTACTAAGTTCAGTATCTCTTTTATATTTTTCTCTTCTACAAGAGAAAGTTCCTGTTTTGGATTTTCTATCTTAACTCCCTTAATGCCTCTTGAAATAAGATAATCATTAAGAGTTTCTTCATTTCCTATATATTTCAGTTTTTTTCCTAATTTCACCCCGTAAAGTGGCGGTTGGGCAATATAAATATATCCTCCTTCTAAAAGTTCCGGCATTTGCCTGTAAAAAAATGTTAAAAGCAGTGTTCTAATATGCGCACCGTCTACGTCCGAATCAGTCATTATTATTGTTTTGTTATACCTTAATTTGCTTATATCAAATTCTTCATCAACTCCGCACCCAATTGCTGTTATTATCGTTCTGATTTCATCGTTTTTCAGCACCTTATCCAACCTTGCTTTTTCAACATTTATTATCTTTCCTTTTAACGGAAGAATTGCCTGATATTTTCTATCTCTGCCCTGCTTTGCCGAATTATGAACAAACACACCGGATGCAAGCGCAAAATTATGAGTTCCTCCAACTTCTAAATCATAAACATCTACTTTTTGTTTAGGTCTTACTATTTTTTTAATTTTATGATTGTAATTCTTAACTGCTTCTATCATTAAACTTTCATCATTATTAAAAAACCTTTCAATAAATGTTTCTTTTTTAAGTAAATTTTTATTTCTAAGGTTAACTCTCTCTTTATCATATTTTTCTAAATCTCCATTATTCTCTAATATTTGTTTCATAGAATTTATTGTATGCTTAAAGTAGGTTTCATTATATGCTTTCTTTCTATTTTTTCTAAATTCCTTAGTCCATTGTTTTTTAGTTGTTTCACTTCTCCAGTTTCTTAGTTCAGTATCCCTCCATTGCTCTTTTGCTATCTTACTTAGCATCTCTTTTGCTTTAGGGTGTTCCTCAAAAAATTTCCTGACTCTTTCTGATTGTAATTGTCTATTTTTTTCTTCTGCCCAATACTTTTTTTGCGCTTCGTTTAATCGTTTAAGAGATTCTTTTCTATAATTATCATTACTTTCATAAAATTCCTTATATTTTTTCGCCATGTAATTTTTGTAATTTTCATCCTGCCATTGTTTCTTTGCTCTATTAGACAGCATTTTTTTCATCTCAGGAGTTGACATAATTTTACTGATCTTTTTTCTAAATTCAGGCTTTTGGTGAATTTCTTTACATTTTTGCTTAATATCTTCTCTATGAAGCGTCTTCGCAAGAATCTCGCTATGTAATTTTAAATGTTCGTCTTTAGATATTTTTTGAATATTTTCAGGATTGTTATTAAGTTTATTAAAATCAATATGATGCTTATGTCCCTTAGATCTCTCTTTACAATTACCATTTTTAACATTGTAATCATCTGCAAGCATATGAGTAAATATCCATTTATTTTCCGGAGGACTGTAAATCATTTCATATCCTTTTATAGTTATTCTCCCTTCTATTTTAGAAATTTTTCTTCTTAATGGCATAATGCTATCGCTATTTTTTAAATTCTCGGCACTAATATAATTTCCATCTCTTAACATAAATTTATGGTCGGGGGTACAAATGATTTCTTCTTTATTATCAAGAATTACTTTTATAACTTCAGAATTTTTTTTAGTCATTCTTGGGTTTTTTATTAAACCTATCTCTATCTTTCCATTTTTATTAACGGTATAACAATAATTTCTTTTTCCTTTCTTATCCTCTTTTACCAAGTCCTTAAAACTAAGATTTCTTCCATCCGTTAGCGCTACTTTTACATCACCTGCAAAACAACCGCCGGCGCTATCGCCTTCAACAAGATATAATTCACACAAAGAAGCGTCTTTTTCTATACAATCAGCAAGTTTTCCTGGCAATGTAGTAATATCTAACGCTCCCTTTCTTCTGGTAAGTTCCCGCGCTTTCCTTGCCGCCTCCCTTGCGCGGGAAGCAGATATTGCCTTAGATGCTATCTTTTTTGCAATAGATGGATTTTCTTCCATAAAATTACTCAGCATCTCGTGCACAATTGACTGAACAATCCCTTTTACTTCAGAGTTGCCAAGCTTCGTCTTAGTCTGCCCCTCAAATTGCGGGTCAGAAAGTTTGACGCTTATCACAGCAGTAAGTCCTTCTCTAATATCATTTCCGCTTAACTGAATATTTTCCTTAAATTCCTTTTTTATATAATTATTTATACAAAGTGTCATTGCCGACTTAAATCCGCTCAAATGAACGCCGCCTTCTTTTGTATTTATATTATTTGCAAATGAAAACAAATTAGTAGAATAGCCGCTGTTATATTCAAGAGCAATTTCCACTTTAATATCATTTTCTTCTTTTATGAAATATATCGGCTGGTCATGAAGCGTCTCCTTGCCTTTATTAAGATATTTAACGAATGAAATTATTCCTCCCGTGTAACAGAAACTATGAGTATTGTCTGTTTCTTCATCTATAATATCTATGTTCGTTCCGGCATTTAAAAAAGCAAGTTCTCTCAATCTGTTAGATATTGCATCGAAATTAAATTTTGTGGTTTCTTTAAATATTTCCTTATCCGGATAGAAAGTTACCATTGTGCCGTTATCTTTTGTTTTTCCTTTTTCGATGAGTTTCGCTACAGGCTTGCCTTTCTTATACTTTTGATAGTATACCCTACCGTCTCTTGAAACTTCAACTTCAAGAGTTGCAGATAAAGCATTAACTACAGAAACGCCGACACCATGCAGTCCGCCGGAAGTTTTATACACTTTATTATCAAATTTTCCTCCGGCGTGAAGTTTTGTCATAATAACTTCAACTGCTGATATTTTATATTTTTTATGCATATCAACCGGTATGCCGCGGCCGTCATCTGTCACACAGGCGCCGCCGTCTTCTTTTAATATAACATTTATATTCTTTGCGTAACCGGCGCTAACCTCATCTATGCAGTTATCAACAACCTCATAAACGAGATGGTTAAGCCCTTCCTGCGAAGTTGAACCAATATACATTGCCGGCCTCTTCCTCACAGCGCTTAAACCTTCGAGTACTTTTATATCATCTGCTACATATTTGTTTTCGCTCATAAATTATCCTTTCAATCTTATTATTATTTCTCCGATTTTACCGTCAAGAAGTTTGTTGAGCTTCTTTTTAATTTTTTCTCTTTTAAATGAAATTTCCTGTAAATAAGCGCTGTTTTGAACACTTATAAAAAGGGTCTTATTTTTTAATGTGATAATTTTTGCTTTCTCGGTATCACTACCGAGTTTTTTCCATGCTTCTTCAATATTATCTTTTACGGGGGCATTAATTTTTTTAAGTACCCTGTCAACAATATAGTTTGACGAAATCCATTTCATAATTTAATCTCATTGAAAGATGAATGAATTTCTTTCTGCATCTCGGCGGCAGTTATTATAATTTGAACCTCTTTCATCCTTTTAATCAATATCTTTTTATTTTCATTATCAAGCTCGCTGAATACATCATCAAGTAGTATAATAGGTTTTTTATTTCTATATTGTTTGAGCAACTCCCACATAGAAAGTTTGTAAATCAAGGCAATCATTCTTAATTCGCCTCTTGAACAAAAGTTTTTCAGAGAAATTTTATTTTTATAAATATCGTAAATATCGCGGTGAGAACCCCAGGTTGTGTAGCCGTATCTTAAATCATCTTTAATGCTTTTTTCGCCGTTATAAAGAAATGGTTTATATTCTATTGAAATATCATCTTTTACTCCCATTTTTCGGGATTCTGTTTTAATTGTTTTATTGATGTTTAAAATAAATTCTTTTCTTCTATCTATGATTTTAATTGAGTGTTTTTTCAGCATTTCCGTCCATATTTGTAAAACCGCTTCATTAATATCAGAAGTTTTAAGCAGTTTATTTCTCTCTTTCAATATTTTAGAATAAACAATAAGTTCAGCAACATAATCCTGAAAAATCTGAGCAATATTTATATTTATCATTCTTCGTAAGGGAGCCGGCGGACCGTTTATTATTTCAATATCCTGCGGAGAAAAAAATACAACAGGAAATTTTTGAATTAATTCATTTTTTTTTACAGCAGTTTCATTTATCTCTGCCGCAAGTCCTAACTTCTTACCATATTTTTCATACTTTATACTTACATTAAAAATACCCGGATCCGTATCTATTTCAGCCCGCACGGCAAATCCGTCTTCTTCTTTTTTTATAAGTTCCGTATTTAAATGTGTTCTGTGTGACGTTGTCGTAGAAAGAAGAAAAATTGATTCAAGTATATTTGTTTTACCAGACCCGTTCTTTCCGATAATAATATTTAAATCTTTATCAAATTTAATTTGCTTTCTGTGATAATTTCTGAAATTTATTATGGAAAGCTTTTTTAAATACAAAATAGGATTACTACGGTCTCATCGGCATAATTACTCCAATATACTTTTCTTCTTTTGATAGCGGAGTTATTTTTCCGGAATTTATAGAAGTTGTAAGTCCTAATTTTATTTTATCGCTTTTTATAACTTTTAAAATATTTATCAGAAATTCAGGATTAAAAGCAATATCTATTTCTTCACCGTCATATTGAACAGAAATTGTATTTGTGCCACTTCCGGTTTCCGGCGCATTTACTGAAACAACCGCAGTATTATTTTTAAACTTATAATTAACTGATAAAGCATATTCGGTTGTTACTGCAAGCATCTTTTTAGTTGCATTAAGAATACTTTGGGTATCAATTATAATATTTTTAGTTGTTTTTTCAGGAATAACTCGCTTATAGTTCGGATATTCGCCTTCTATTGTTCTTGAATAAATTATTGTATCTCCAAATGAAAAATATATCTGATTATTAGAAGAACTCATACTTATTTTTACAATCTCTTCATTTGATTCTATTATTCTGTCAAGTATATTTATTGCTTTTGTGGGTATTATAGCATTAAATTCATCGGCTTTTTTAGTTATATTTTCTTCATAAGAAGAAAGCCGTCTTCCATCTGTAGAAGTCATTTTAAATTTTTCTCCATCACTTTCAAGATATATACCACAAAGAGAATATCGAGATTCATCTTTTGCAACTGAGAATATAGTTTTTTCCATAGCTTCTTTAAGTTTACAGGCTTCTATTTCAAGTGATTTTTCTTCTTTCTTTTCAGGTAAAACAGGAAATTCATCTTTTTCACCACCCATTATATTAAATGTAGTATTGCCATCGGTTGTAGTTATTTCAAATTGAGATTCTTTTACTTTTTGAAAAACAAATTCTTCTGAATCAAGTACTTTAACCATATCGGTTAAATTTCTTGCTGGTATCGTAGCCGCGCCTTCCTTATCTATTTTAACAGATATTGCGGATTCAATACCTATCTCGAGATCTGTAGCATATACTTTAACTTTATCATTTTTTGCTTCAATAAGAAAATGAGAAAGAGTAGGTAACGTGCTTCTAACAGAAACTGCTGGTAATACCAATGCTAATAAATTAGAAAATTTATTAGTTTTTAATTTTAATTTCATTTTTTAATTCTCCTTTTTTAAATAAAAAATATACAAAACTTAAGAATATTAATAATTAAACTTGTGAAATTGTTTAAAAATTTATTTTCTATTCTTAAAGTATTAAATAAAAAGTTGTTAATAAAAACAAAAAGTTATTAACAAAATTAACAAACCGCTTTTATTTTATTTATTATTTTATCCGCTAAAGTATTAAAATAGGGATCCTCTTCAACTTTTTTCTTAATAATTTTACAAGCATACATTACAGTTGTGTGATCTTTGCCTCCAAATTCTTTGCCGATTTCAGTAGTTGAATTTTCAGTAAGTTTTCTTGATAAATACATAGCAAAATGGCGGGGAAAAACAAAATTTCGCGTACGTTTTTTACTTGTTAAATCCTTCATCTGAATACGGTAATGCCTGGCTACTGTTTCTTTAATTTTTTCTAATGACGGTATTGATAAAGTATCGTTAGATATTACATCTTTTAATATTTTTCTAGCATTATCAACAGTAACATCACTTCCTATCAGCGAAGAGTGAGCATATATTCTTATCAGAGAACCTTCAAGTTTTCTTATATTATCTTTTATGTTAGTAGCAAGAAAAAGCAGTACATCATCCGGCGCATCTAAATTTTCTCTATCAGCTTTTGTTTTAAGAATTGCTATTCTGGTTTCGAGATCAGGCGGCTGAATATCTGTAATAACACCCCACTGAAACCTGGAGCGCAATCTTTCTTCAAGGGTTTTTATTTTATCAGGTGACTTATCGGAAGAAATTACTACTTGTTTATGAGATTCATAAAGATTGTTGAATATATGGAAAAATCTTTCCTGTGTACCTTCTTTATTTTCAAGAAACTGGATGTCATCTATAAGAAGGACAGAAATATTGGAATATTTTTTATTAAATGCCGTATGGTCATTTGTTTTAATACTTTCTATCCATTCCTGAGTAAATTTTTCACAAGTCACATAGAGAACTTTTTTTTGAGGATTAGTAGATTTTATTCTATGACCGATAGAATGAAGCAGATGAGTTTTTCCAAGCCCTACTCCGCCATATATAAATAATGGATTATATCTAGTTCCCGGTTCATTGGCGACTGCTTCGGAAGCAGCTTGGGCAAACCGGTTGGAAGAACCTATAATAAAACTATCAAAAGTATAGCGGGGATTAAAATCAATTTCAGGAAAAGCAGTTTCGCTTTCGGGCCGATAAGTAGGTTCCGGTATATCTTCTTTTTTAGGAGGCAAGTAATCATACTTGGATGGGTTTACAGTAAATTGAATTCCCATATTTTTCGCATTCATTACTGTGTTTAAAGCAGAATTAATATCATCAGTATATTTTTTCATTCGTTCAAGAAAATATTGGTTGGGTACTTCAACAACAATAGCGTTATTAGAAAAAGAAACTGCTTTAAGCGGACTAAACCATAATTTGAATGTTTCCGGCGGAAAATTAGATTCAAGATTTTGTGTTGTTTTTTTCCATATAGATTCAGGATTATTTTGTAAATTATTCACGATGTTTTAAAAATTATTAACAGGTTTTTAACATTGTTAAAAACTTTAAGTTAGCTACAACCTTTCTTTGAAATTCCGATACAAAAATTAATGATTAATGTGGGTTTTTCAAAAACCTCATTTAAGATAATATTATAAAATTTAAATAAAAAGTCAAATTTGACAAAAGATTTAAAAATCTATATAACAAATAGTTAAGAGTTGCGAGTTAGAGAATTGTAGTTGTCCAATTAATTGAGCAGTTAGAAGAGTTGAGAGTAGAATTTAGGATTTAGAGTTAGTTTTGTAGAGAGGAAAAAATGGTAAAAAGAACATATCAACCAAAGACAAAAAGAAGAAAAAGAAAACATGGATTTAGACATAGAATGCTGACAAAAGATGGACAGGAAATTTTAAAAAGAAGAAGAAAAAAAGGCAGAAAAAGATTATCGGCATAAGTTGAATCAATGTTTTAATAAATGGAATCGGCTTGGTAAAAACACTTCGCAGGTTATAAAAACAGGCAAAAGATTCTTAGAAGATAATATAGTTTTTTACTGTATATACGGGAAAGCGCCGGCAATAGCAATAATAGTCGGAAAGAAAGTTGCAAAAAAAAGTGTTGTTAGAAATAAACTGAAAAGATGGACTCGTGAAGTATTTAGAATACAGAAAAATACTCTTTTAAATTTTCAGATGGCGGTGATATATAAACCGGGCGCTGATAAATATGATTATAAAGATGTATCTAATAAACTTAATCTGCTTTGGATAAAAGCAGGAATAAAAAAATGAAAAATTTTATAAAAATATTATTGATTTTACTGATTAGAGGTTATCAGAAATTTATTTCTCCGCTTACGGTAAGCAGGTGTAGATTTTATCCTACCTGTTCGGAGTATTCTATTCAGGCGTTAAAGCAGAGAGGGATTCTGCAGGGTGGCATATTAAGTATTTGGAGGATTTTGAGATGCAATCCGTTTCATTCGGGCGGATATGATGAGTTATCCCAAGAACCGACATTGAAAGCGGAATTAAATCGTCTCGGTTCTTGGGATTATAAATAATATGCAGAAACGACTTATTATAGCAGTTATACTTTCAGTGTTTATTTTTATATTTTTTCAGCAGATTCAGCCACCTGTAGAAAGATTTCCTGAAGAAATGATAATTGAAAGAAGAGATCACATACCTGTTGATGACAAAATGGCAACAAAAAGAACGGTTGATACTATTCCTACTGAAAAAATAAATGACTTTGCCCGTCGCAATGAAGAAACAATAAGAAGTGAAAATATTGAACTTACAGTAAATTCTTACGATTCCGGAATGAATGCCCTTTTAATTAGAGATAAAGACGGGACAATGATAAATCTTGTGAACAAGGATAATTCTCCGTTTCCGCTTTCTTTAAATTTAGACAGAACCGGACTATGGCAGTTGAAAAAAATCAATGAATCTGAATTACTTGCTGTAATGGAATACGAGGGAATTCGCATAAGCAGAAAATTTAGTTTATCAGAAAATATAATAAGAATAGAAAATAATATTAGAAACACTTTAAATATTCGACAAAATGTAAATATTGCCATGGGTTGGCATGAAGGATTAAATACTACCGAGATACTTAAAGAAGAAAATGTAAGAGATAACAAAATATTTGCTAAACTGTCGGATAGAGTGAAAAGAAATATAAAAGAAGGTTTTTATGAAGGTGAAATTAAGTGGGCAGGTATTTTAAATAGGTATTTTGTGGTTGTATTTTTAGAAATAGATGAGATTTTCAACAGATTTACAGTAAAAAAAGTCGACAAAAAAGGTTATGAGTATCCGTCAATAGAGTTGAAGGGAAACATTGAACTGGCGCCTTATGAAGGATATCAATTTACGGAAAAGATTTACGCAGGGTTAAAGGAATTTACAACATTAAGAGCATTAAATAATGATTTAAGTGAAATATTTGCATTTGGAATATTTGGATTTTTAAGTAAATTATTTTTACATATATTGATATGGATGAACTCTTTTATAGGAAATTATGGGTGGGCAATTATAATTATGACATTATTTTTGCAGATATTTATAATACCGCTCACTGCTAAGAGTTTTAAATCAATGCAGGCAATGAAAGAACTACAGCCTAAGATAGTTACTTTAAGAAGCAAATTAAAAAATAATCCGCAAAGAATGAATCAGGAAATGATGCATCTCTACAAAAGGCATAAAGTTAATCCTATGGGCGGATGTCTGCCTATGATTTTACAAATGCCGATTTTTATAAGTCTCTATACAATGTTGAGAAATGCAGCAGAACTTCGGCATGAGCCTTTTTTGTGGGTAGCAGATCTTTCAAGAGCGGATATGCTTTTTTCTGCCGTTCCGCTTTTAAGGGATATACCTTTTATAGGTAATGCCGGACCGCTTCCATTTTTAATGGGAGGAGCTATGTTTTTACAGCAGAAATTTATGGGAGTAGGGGAAGGACCACAAAAGAGTCTCACTTATATAATGCCAATAATATTTACTTTTCTTTTTATGGGTTTTCCGTCAGGACTGGTACTTTATTGGTTATCTAATAGTGTGTTCACTTTTATAGTTCAGTATATTATGCAGAGACGCAGAAAAATAAACAACAAATAGAAATAAAGAGTTGAGAGTTTCGTGTTAATTATGCTGATAGTATCAAAACAGTTAGGAGTTTTATTATGGAAAAAGAATTTTTAGGAAAAGATGTAGAATCGGCAATTAAAAAAGGGTTAAATAAATTAAAATTAACCAAAGATGAAGTAAAAATAAAAATATTAGATGAAGGAAAAAAAGGGCTTTTTGGATTGATGGGAGCTATTCCGGCTAGAATAAAAATTATTAAAACAAACGCAGATATTAATATGGAATTAGCAAGTAAAAAAGCTTATGAACTTACTGTTAAATTTATAAAAGAGATAGATAATAATGCTACTGTATCAGCGAAAAAGAAAGACAGAAAAATAGCGATTGATATTAAAAGTAAAGAAAGTGCGTTGATAATAGGTAAAAACGGAGCTACTTTAACATCGCTTGAATATATTGTAAATCTTGCAATGAAAAAAAATTCTGACACCAGAATTAATGTTATAATCGACATAGGGGGATATAAATCTAAAAAAATAGAATCGTCTGTAAAGAAATTTGAGGAAGCAGTAAAACAAGTTATAGCATCAGGCAATTCTTTTATTTTAGAACCAATGGATGCCAGAGAAAGAAAAGCCATCCACGAAAAAGCCAAACAGATAAACAATATTGAGACAAAAAGTTCGGGTGTTGGTGATTCAAGAAGAGTTGTAATCAAAAAAGTATAAAAACCCATACTATATTTATTGTATAGAAATTTAAACAATTCAATAAATTTTCGCACTACTTGTAACCGAGCTTTCAGGCTCGAAGATTGTAGTTGCTCAATTTATTGAGATTGAATAAGTTGCAAAAGTATTTATTAGTTTCTAATAGCCCTTTTGCCTTTGGCACGAAAAAGTCAGTCCTAAATCTCAAAAACGCACTTGATAAAAGCAGGCACGAAGAAATTTGAGATTTTTCTGTCGAAACGGACTGTATTTTTCTAAAAGGGTTAATTTACTCAAAATATTTTGCAACTTAAATACGAAAGAGCCTTTATTCCATTTACAATGAAAAATCAATTCAATGATACCATAGTTGCAGTATCTACGCCGCTGGGAAGAGGAGCGCTCAGCATAGTGCGCCTTACAGGACCTGCGGCATTGGAAATAAGCGGGAAAATTTTTTATAAGGGGAACGTTCTTAGTTTTCCAAGCCATACCATTCATTACGGACAAATCAGGGACGGAAATAAAGTTATAGATGAAGTTATGCTGGCAGTTATGAGGGCGCCGCGTTCTTATACCGGCGAAGATATTGTTGAAATAACCTGCCATGGCGGAGTATTTATTGCATCTAAAATAATATCTCTTTTTTCAAAAAGCGGCGCGCGTGTTGCTAATCCCGGTGAATTTACAAAGAGAGCGTTTTTAAACGGAAAGATGGATCTTTCACAAGCAGAATCGGTAATAAGGCTTATAAATGCAAATTCAGAAAGAGCTCATAGTGAAGCTATAAAAATATTTAACGGAGATTTGAAAGAAAAAGTTGAAAATATAAAAGAAAAAATTTTAAATATAAAAGCAGAAATTGACGCTGATATTGAATGGGGCGAAACTGAACCTATAGATACAGGACAAAAAATAGAGAAGATAGAAATCTTAAAGGAAACAGAGAGGCAGCTTGCAGAGATTATTGAAAATTCTCAAAATTCAAAACAACTTATGGCAGGTTTCAATGTGGTAATATGTGGTATGCCAAATGCGGGAAAATCATCTCTTTTTAACTGCATATTAAATATGTCTAAAAGTATAGTATTTAAAACGCCCGGAACCACAAGAGATGTTATAGAAACTGAAATTGTACTAAATGGTTTTTTAGTAAATTTAGTAGATACAGCTGGTATAGGATTAGATAATGCGTCTGAAATTGAAAAAATAGCGATTTATAAGTCCAGAGAAGCTATAAAATCTGCCGATATTATAATTTATGTAATTAATGCAGAAAGCAGACTAGATAAAAAAAATTATGAAATTAAAAAATTATTTTTCAAAAACAATTGGATTCCTGTGATAAATAAATGCGATTTAAAGAAAAATATTAAAAATAAAGAATTTTTGAAATTTTGCGCCCCGGTGAAGCCAACAGAGATTTCCTGTTGTGAAAATTGGGGAATTGACGATATTAAAAAAAAAGTAATAAAAATACTTAGAGGATATGAGTCGGATAAATTTCTGCTCAGCTGCCGGCAAAGAGAATCGTTTAAAAACGCTCTAAATACAATTGATAACGCTGTGGAAAATTTAAATTGTGAAAAGTATAGCGAATTAATATCATTTGATTTGCAGGAATCTATTAAATTTTTAGGTGAAATAGATGGCAGTATATTAAATGAAGATATACTTGACAGAATATTTTCTACTTTCTGTATAGGTAAATAAAATGTTTCACGTGAAACATTGTTGAAGTTAAGATTAACGAGTTGGAGAGTTGTAGTTGCCCCTGTCTGCGTGCAACACACAGGCAGGCAATTTATTGGGCAGTAATAACAAATGTCAAAGATTTTGGTTGTAAGGTTTTGGCAATATTAATATAAGTTAGGACAGGAGTGTATAAATATTGGAAGATAAATTAGTTCTCTGGTTTAAAAAAAATATAAAAGACAATATCGATATTTTAACAAAGGTAAATCTATATATTGAATTGCTTTTGAAAGAAAAAAAAGTAAGAAATATAATAGGAACTTCCGACAGAGAAAAAATAATAGTGAAACATATAATTCCTTCTCTTAAACTTGCTCTTATCATAAGCGGAAAAAATGGAGTAGATGTAGGATCGGGGAACGGCTTTCCGGGGTTGCTGATAGCATTTCTCTGCCCTGAGAAAATAATAACTCTTATGGAATCCAAAAAAAGCAGGGTTAATTTTCTTGAATATACAGCAAGGAAAACTGAAATGAAAAATATTTCCATAATATCTGAAAGAGCGGAAAATGCCGGATATAATTCACTGTTCAGGGAGAAATACGATTTTGCCACCTGCAGAGCGGTTTCAGATATAAAAACTTCTCTAAAATTTACTTTTCCATTAATTAAAAAAAAGGGGCGGCTATATTTACAGCGTGGGAAAAATGTAAATAAAGAAATTGAATCTGCTGTCGGATTAATAAATAAAATCGGTGGTATAATAGAGGAAGTTACAAAAGATAATGTAGTTATATTTTTTAAGAAAAGAAAAACTCCTGCCGTATATCCGAAAAACTGGAAAAGGTAAAATGTTTCACATGAAACATTTTTAGAGTTAAGAAGTGGGAGTAATAAGTTGAAGAGATAGGATTTGAAGAGGTTTCTTGTAAGATTTTCTTAAATTACTATCATATAAAATATGAAATGTAAAATAATAACCGTTACCAATCAGAAAGGCGGAGTGGGAAAAACAACCACCGCAATTAATCTTGCAGCCGGACTTTCTAAACTTTTATATGAAGTGCTGCTTGTAGATATGGATGGACAGGCAAACTCAACACAGGGTTTGGGGATTGATAAAAAAAAGTTTGCAGGTTCTATTTATGAAGTTTTAATGGGTGAAATAGAGCCGATAAAAGCAGTAAAAAATACTTACCGAGAATTTTTGGATTTAATTCCTTCGCACATAAATCTTAACGGCGCTAAAGTAGAACTTGTCAATCTTGAAGAGAGAGAGTATAAATTAAAAAATGCTTTAAATACTCTGAAAAATAGATATAATTATATAATAATAGATTCCCCACCATCATTAGATCTTCTCGCAATTAATTCATTGACGGCAAGCGATTCGGCTTTAATTCCTATTCAGTGCGAATATTACGCTCTTGAAGGACTTGGGCAGCTGATTACTACACTGTCAAAGGTAAAAAACGGACTAAATAGAAATCTTGAAATAGAAGGTGTTCTTCTCACTATGCACGATAAAAGAACAAATCTTTCTTTTCAAGTTATAGATGAAATAAAAAAACATTTTAAAGGAGCCGTATATAATACAATTATACCGAGAAATGTTCGCCTGGCGGAAGCACCGAGTTTTGGAAAAACAATATTTGAATATGCTCCAATGTCGTCGGGTGCGCTTGCATACGAAGAACTTGTAAAAGAATTTTTAGCTGAAAACAAGGAGAAACAATAAATGAAAAAAGTACTTGGGAAAGGTCTTGAATCGTTAATTCCCGAAAAAATAAAAGGTCAAATTATTGAAATAAATATACAAAAAATAGCGCCAAATAAATATCAGCCGAGAAAAAACTTTGATGACGACAAAATAAAAGAACTTGCCACTACTATAAAAGAAAAAGGTTTGTTTCAGCCTATTGTAGTTACTCAAAAAGATAATAAATATATGATTATTGCCGGGGAGAGAAGATGGAGAGCGGCTAAAATTGCCGGATTAAAAACGATACCTTGTATCGAAAGAGATATAACCCCGGAGGATTCCCTTACCGTTTCACTTATAGAAAATATACAACGAGAAAATCTTTCTCCGATAGAAGAAGCATCGGCGTATGTTCAATTAAGCAATAAATTTTCAATGACTCAATCTGAAATAGCGCACGCAGTGGGAAAGAATAGGTCAACAGTCGCAAATATGATTAGAATTATTTCTCTTCCGAAAGATATTATAGAATTAATTGAAAAAGGAGGACTTTCTGCGGGTCATTCAAGAGCAATTCTTTCTGTGAAAGATGTAAAGAAACAAAAAATTTTAACTGAAAAAATAGTAAGAGAAAAATTAACAGTAAGAGAAGCGGAAAGCATAGCTCTGATAATGTTGGGTAAAAAAGTAAAAGAAAGAAAGAAAAATAAAATCCGCCTACTTCCGGAAGTCAAGGATATGGAAAATAAATTAGAAAATGTGCTGGGAACAAAAGTAAGAATAAAATTAAAAAAACAAAAAAAATATAACCTAAAAGGTTCAATAGAAATAGAATTTTATTCAATGAAAGATTTCGATAGATTAGCCGATATAATATGCGGCAAAGAAACATAAATGGCGTTGACAATACGGCAACGATTGTATGTAAATCTTATTGCACTTTGCAAACACACAAAAGTTAGCTAAAAGCGTTTGGATAATATGACCATACGAGGAAATGTATTCTTGTAAGCACATCAATTACAGTCCATTGGTATAGTGGCAAACAGGAAGCCTCCTTTCAGGGTTTTAAATATTTGTGTTTGTCCATCCTTGATTTTAGCAGGTTTACTGCTTCTTTTCCAAACTGTTACTATCATCTTCCTGTAGTCTTTTACTATCTTCGGCTGCCTCTTTTTTATTCAATATCATTTTAGCCAAATAAAATTCCATAGGTAAAGTCCCATAAAATTCCATAGCTAAAACCCGCCAAAAATATTATGTATTACCTCCCTTCTTTCGTAAGTTTTTTGTTCTAAAACTTGGACCGTTAATTTTTATTATGATAGAATGATGTACCACTTCAATCCTTTTTAATTCCTTTTTGCTCATCTCGATAATGTCCTTTCTCATTCTGTCCTCCTCTGCTTTTTACTTCTTTAACCACTAAATATTTAGCAGAGGTTATTATACTAAAAGGGGACATTTTTACTTTGCCCAAAGTGGACATTTTCATTTTGCTCCTACAATATTTGACTACTGAAAAACATTATGATATACTAAAAATCAATGTCGGGTTTTGGTAGGTAAATAAAAATGAAAAAATTATCCATTTTATCTATAATATTAGCTGTTTCGTTATTGGTCTTTTTTACAAGGAGCGACGTATTCCAGCAAAAAGTGTCCGAACCTAAAATAATCTTTTCATCGGGAACATTTCGTCAGGGAGATACGCTTTGGGAAGTACTGTTAGATAGGAATATTTCATATCCTGAAATTATTGACATAACACGAGCATTAAATACTCATTTTTATAGCCGAAGAATAAGACCAGGTGCTAAGTATGAAATTTATAAATCAACTACAAATGAGGTTTTTGAATTTAATCTTTGGCATAATCCTGTAGAATACTTTAATATAATAAGATCAACTTATAACAACAGATTCTACTGCCGGAAAAAAATTGTTCCGTCAACAAAGACAATAGTGAATATATCAGGTAAAATAACAAGTTCTCTATATGAATCATTCCGCGCTAAAAAGATATCACCTGAAACTATAATGAAATTTGCGGATATATTTGCATGGCAGGTTGATTTTTTAACCGAGACAAGGGGAGGGGATAGTTTTTTTCTTGCCTACGAGCAGCAGAGATTTGAAAACGGTATAGTGAGGGATAAAAATATTCTCATTGCTAAATATACAGGAAGAAAAAGCGGCACTCATAAAGGAATTTATTTTGAATATTCGGGTGGAAGTGGTTATTTTGATATTGAAGGTAATTCGTTAAGAAAGAAATTTTTGAGAGCACCGTTAAATTATAGAAGAATTTCATCGCATTTTACTCATAGTAGATTACACCCTATATTAAGACGGTGGATGCCTTCGCTGGCTATTGACTATGCGGCTCCCACCGGAACGCCGGTTGTAAGCGTAGGGGATGGGGTAGTAACTTATGCAGGTTGGGGGAAAACTCGATTAAGGCGCGGGCTTGGACTTCATGTTATAGTGAGACACAGCAGCGTTTATTCGACCTGGTATTCGCATTTGTCGCGGCTGCCGAGAGGGATAAAAAAGGGTGCAAAAGTTAGACAGGGGCAGGTTATCGGGTTTGTAGGTTCTACCGGACTTTCTACCGGACCACATCTTGATTTTCGCATAAAGAAACGCGGAGAATTTGTTAATTTTTTGGCATTAGATTTTCCGTCGGATAAAAGTATACCTAAAAAGTACAGAGAAAAGTTTAATAAAGTCGTCAGCGAAAAGCTGCAATTACTGAATGATTCAAGAGCAAATAATAGCGAGAGGAATAAAGGATAAACGGTTGCTGAATGCAATGCGGAGTGTTGAAAGACATAAATTTGTACCGGAAAATGTCGTTGAATTTGCTTATAATGATTGTCCTCTGCCAATAGGAGAAGGACAGACAATATCTCAACCTTACATCGTAGCGTTAATGACCGAACTGTTAAAATTAACCGGTGCTGAAAAAGTTTTAGAAATTGGAACGGGCTCCGGCTATCAGACAGCAATACTTGCAAAATTAGCAAAAAATATATATTCTATAGAAGTATTGGAATCGTTAGCAAAACGAGCAAATAAACTTTTAATAGAATTAGATTATAAAAATATTAGAGTAAAATGCGGAGATGGTTATTTCGGTTGGAAAGATTATTCACCGTTTGAATCTATTATTGTTACAGCGGCAGCGCCCGAGAGACCTGAGCCGTTAATTGAATAGTTAGCGGAAGGTGGCAGGATGGTTGTTCCAGTAGGTATTCGGATACAATATTTAAAATTGCTTGAAAAAATAAAGGGCGAGATAAAAATTGTAGATATTATTCCTGTCAGATTTGTTCGTTTGACAGGAAAAGGAGTGTCACAAAAATGAAAAGAAAAATTATTTTTATTTGCGGTCTGGCGGTAATTTTAAGCGGAGTTTTTTTAGTATATTTAATGTCTAATGAAAAACCAAAAATCATAGATGGTATAATACAGCTTCCATCCCCGCGCCGTCAAAGTAACGTATCTGTTGAAGAGGCGATATTTAATAGAAGGTCTACAAGAAATTTTAAAGATGAATCATTAACCTTAAAAGAGGTTTCGCAACTTTTATGGGCAGCAGGTGGAAAGACCATTGATGGAATTACGGGACCAACCCGGGCTTTTCCGTCTGCCGGAGGACTTTATCCGTTCGACATTTATTTAGTTGCAGGAAAAGTAGATGATTTGGCGCCAGGAATTTATCGTTACAGATGGAAAGACCATTCTATCAAACTAATAAAAGAAGGTGATTTTCGGCGGGAATTGAAGGACGCTTCTCTGAGGCAGAGGATGGTTTTAGAGGCACCAGCGAGTATTATTTGGGCTGTTGATTTTCCCAGAGTCATCCGCCG
>CAZPHG010000002.1:0-3226 GCA_964586585.1 uncultured bacterium
CCAGCGGTGTAATAACGCCCATCCCTGTAATAACAACACGCCTTCCAGTCATAGGCTCTCCTCCTTTATGTAGTTGCCGCATTTATGCGCTATGCGATTTAATATAGTCAATTGCTTTTCCAACTGTATCTAATTTTTCAGCTTCTTCGTCGGGAATTTCCATATCAAACTCTTCTTCTAATGCCATTACCAATTCAACCGTATCCAAAGAATCTGCTCCCAGGTCATTTATGAATGAAGATTCTTCTGTAACTTCATCTGCGCCAACTCCGAGCTGCTCAACTACAATCTTTTTTACTTTTTCTTCAATTGCTGTCATTTTTTACTCCTTTTTAATCAAGGCATAGATTTTTCTTCTTTCTGCTATACCCTCTAGCCTTTCTTCTACATAACCATTCCGCCATCTACAACTATTACCTGCCCGGTAATATAAGAAGATTTTTCAGAAATTAGAAAACTTACCGTTTCCGCTATTTCCGAAGCCTCGCCTAATCTGCCTAGAGGAATATTTTCAAGAAATTTTGCTTTCACTTCATCGGGAAGTTTATCCGTCATTTTTGTTCTAATAAATCCCGGCGCTATAGCATTTACCCTGATTCCCCTTTTCGCCAATTCCTTTGCAAAAGTTTTTGTAATCGCTATTACGCCGGCTTTGGAAGCGGAATAATTCGCCTGACCCGGATTGCCTGTAATCCCAACTATTGAGGCAATATTTACTATATTTCCAGTTCTATTTTTTATCATTGAACCTTTCACAATTTCGCGAGAGAAATTAAAGACACCCTTAAGGTTTACATCAATAACATCCTGCCAGTTCTCATCAGTCATTCTTATTAAAAGAGCGTCCCTTGTAATTCCCGCATTATTTATCAGTATATCAATTTTAGAATCTTTTTCAATAATTTTCTGGACAGTATTTTTTACTTCCGCCGAATCTGCAACATTAACAATATAGTAATTGCCCTGTATTTCTTCGGCTGTTTTGCGTGCTGCTTCTTCTGAAACATCTACTATATTTAATTTATATCCCAACTCAAAAAGTTTTAAAGAAATGCTTTTTCCAATACCCTGAGCGCCGCCGGTTACAACAGCGACTTTTTTATCATTATTTATCACAAAAAATCCTTTCAATATCTTGTGGTTGCGATATAGAGGTTACTTTTATTCTACGATTGATTCTTTTTAAAAGCCCTTGAAGCACATTGCCAGGCCCTATTTCAACAAACCATACATCTTCATATTTGCGACTAATATTTTCAACAATATCCATCCATTTAACCGGTGAATTAACTTGTTTTATTAGCACATTTTTTATTTCATCAACACCTTTCACTTCATCGCCTGTATAATTTGAATAAAAACTTGTTTTTGGCGATATTATCTCAACCTCTTTAACCTTCTGCCTTATTGGTTCGACTGCGGCATTCATTAAAGAAGAATGAAATGCTCCGCTTACTTTAAGCGGAACGACAATTTTTGCGCCGCCTTCTTTTATTTTAGATATTGTTTCTTTTAATATTTTTTTTTCAAGCCCTACAACGACCTGACCGGGAGAATTATAATTTACAATTTCACAAACGCCATCTATATCATTTATTATTTTTTCAAGATTTTCATTAGTCATTCCGATTACTGCTATTAAAGTTCCTGATGACTTTAATCCGACATCTCTGAATGTCTCTCCTCTAAATTTGACAAGTTTTAAAGCATTTTGCCATTTTATTGCTCCACTTGCAACTAATGCGGCATATTCTCCTAAACTGTGTCCTGCGGCGGCAACCGCATTAATCCCGCTTTTAAGAAGTTCCTTATACATTATTATTTCAGTTATGAAAACAGCCGGTTGAGTTATTTCCGTGCGTTTTAATTCTTCTTCAGGACCATTAAAGATTTTTTCCTTTAAATCATACCCTAATATATCGTTTGCTTCATTAAAAATACTATTCGCAAAACTTCCCTCACCGCAAAATTCTTTTCCCATTCCGACATACTGCGCACCTTGTCCCGGAAATATAAATACTTTATTTAGCATTACTAAAATTCCTTCCTCTTTATTCAAAACTTTCCTGTATATGTTTATTTACATCCTGCTCTACAAATTCTGCAGACATCTTTATCGCATTATGAATAGTTTTTGCCGTTGAAATTCCGTGACAGATAATACAAGAACCTTTTACACCCAAAAGCGGTGCGCCGCCAACCTCCTCATGACTTATTTTCTTTTTTATATCTTGAAATGCGCCTTTCATAATAGAGGCTCCAATTTTTCTTATAATATTTTTATCTATCTCATTTTTCAAAAGTCCCATTATTGAAGTTGTAACGCTTTCAAAAAATTTTAAAGCAATATTTCCCACAAAACCATCACAGACAATTACATCCGCTACGCCTTTCATAATATCGCTGCCTTCAATATTGCCTATAAAATTTAACTTACTTTTCATAAGCATACGGTATGTTAATTGTGTAAGATTATTGCCCTTTCCTTCTTCGTGTCCCATACTCAGAAGAGCAACTCTTGGAATTCTTCGCTTATATATATATTTTACATATGCTTCCCCCATAGCAGCAAATTGATAAAGATGTTTTGACTTGCATTCGGCATTTGCTCCTACATCAATTATTATGCAGTTGTCTTTTAATGTTGGAAATACTGCCGCAATAGCAGGTCTGATTACTCCTTTTAATCTTTCAAGATTCATAATAGCTCCCGCCATGACGGCTCCTGAATTCCCAGCAGAAACAAAACCATCCACTTCGCCTTCTTTAAGAAGAGTTAACCCAACCATAATAGAAGAGTCCTGTTTTTTACGGCAAGCTTCTATGGGAGATTCATCCATTTCTATTACCTGAGTTGCATCTTGAATTTCAATGGGAAGAGATTTCGCTGCTTTTTTATCAATTTCGCACTGAATCATTTTCTTTTCGCCCACTAAAACTATTTCAATATTTTCTTTTCCGGCGATTATGTTAGATGAAAGAGCCTCTATTGCGCCATCTATATTAGGGAGAGGCGCATTATCGCCTCCCATTACATCTACCGCTATCTTCATTTTTTGGATTCTTCTTCTTTTTTAATTATTTCTTTTTCACCATAATATCCGCAAACCAAACATAGCCGATGCGGCATCTTTGCCTCTTTACACTGCGGACATATACTCAAGCCCGGAACTTTAACCTTTTTCGATGATCTTCTTTTTTTTGTTCTTGCCCGCGATTGCCTTCT
>CAZPHG010000002.1:3326-8120 GCA_964586585.1 uncultured bacterium
AGCCATAAATAAATAACATTTCTTAACGGTCTTAAAATAATTCCTTCTTTGAGCCCTCTTTTATAAACTTTCATTCCGATATTTTCGTTAACTACTTCCACAGCACCTATCATACCTATATGCCGCACATCTCCAACTAATGGTAAAGTTTTCAATTCCATAATTCCAGCACGCAGAAGCGGAATTAATTCTTTAATTTTATTTAATGTCCTTTCTTCTTCAAAAATTTTGAGACTGGAAAGTCCGGCGGCGCAGGAAACAGGATTGGCGGTATAAGTATGTCCGTGATAAAATGCTTTCTTTTCTTTCAAAAAAGCGTTAAATATAACTTCGGTGGTTAAAGTTGCAGCCAACGGCAATGTGCCGGAAGTTATACCTTTTGATAAACATAAAAAATCCGGTTCAATATTAACATATTCCGAAGCAAACATACGGCCTGTTCTGCCAAAACCTGTTGCAACTTCATCAACAATTAAATGAACATTGTATTTTTTAACTAAGTCCGCTGCTTGTTGCAAATACTCTTTTGGATAAACAATTATACCGCCAGCGCCTAAAACCAACGGCTCTATAATCAGCGCAGAAATTTCACTGCTTTTTTCTTTCAATAATTTTTCTAACGATTTCAAACAATCAATATTGCAAGTTTCCCTTTCTTTTTTAGCCGGACATCTATAACAATAAGGCGACGACACCTTGAAAGACGGAAATAATAGAGATGAAAATATTTTATTAAATAAATTTATATTGCCCACGCTCATTGCGCCTACTGTATCACCATGATAACTTAAATCCAACGATATAAATTTTTTCTTTTTTTTCTTATTGATATTCTGCCAGTATTGAAACGACATTTTTAATGCAATTTCAACCGAAGTTGAACCGTTATCCGAAAAGAAAACTTTACTTAACTTACCGGGCGCAATGGAAATTAATTTTCGTGAGAGTTCTATCGCAGGTTTATGGGTAAACCCTGCAAATAAAACATGCTCTAAAGAATTTAGCTGTTTCGTAATTGCAGATTTTATTTTGGGATGATTGTGTCCGTGGACATTACACCACCAGCTGGAAATAGTATCATAATAAAATCTTCCACTGCTATCATATAATTTTATTCCCTTTGCCTTTGTTATTAAAATAGGCGGGGTTTTAATTAAGTCCTTCATCTGAGTATAGGGATGCCATATATATTTCAAATCATCTTTTAGCCACTTGTTCATTTCTTAATGTATTGAAAAATTTTATCGCCTATCGGAGTAAAAGCATTAGACATTTCTTTTCGACTCTTGCAATACGGCAAGACACCGAGTATTTTTTCGCCTGTAATTTTTTTTACTATTTCAGGATTATCTTTCAGAATAATTTTTTCTGCCGGCAGCGGACATTCCGCATTCTTATCTAAATTATTAAATACTATTCCAAGTATCTTCATATTTCTTTTTTTTATTGCTTCCACAGTTAAAAGCGTATGATTTATTGCACCTAATTTATTTCGGACAACAATAATCACAGGCAATTTCAACTCATTTGCTATATCTATTACCAATTTTTTTTGAGTAACAGGAACAAGCGCGCCGCCAAGTCCTTCAACGATTGTCAAATCAAATTTTTCAACTAAAAATCTGAAATATTTTTTCATTTTATTTATATTAACTCTTCTATTTTCTACAGATGCCGCAAGATGCGGAGAGGCAGGCAGTTTAAAAATATAGAGGCATACATACTTCAAATAATCTGCAATATCTTTAGAGTTTCGTTTCATCAACTTTAAGTGCATAGCAATATCCTGTGAAAACATTTCACCGTTAGGAGCGGATATTCCGCCTGTTTGCAGCCATTTTTGTGTAATTACTCGAAGCCTTTTTTCTAAAAAATAATGTCCGAGTAATCCGGTAATTATTGTCTTACCAACTTCCGTATCTGTCCCTGTAACAAAAATTGCTTTCATCCCGCACCTGCCTTACAATAAAAAACTTGATATGTCACTTTAAGTTTATTAAATCTTCTGATATATATTTTTTCTAACTTTTTAATTGTTCCTGCTGTCCAAAGATTTCTACTTTTAATCCCATTACCCCTTACTCCTGTATATTTTATTTTTTTTAATAATTCAAATAAAGAATTATAATTTTCCTCTATCATTTCTTCTTCTATCAAAATTTTATTGAAAACATCTTTTTCAATAAAATTAGCCGAACTTATTTCCATCTCTTCGCCAAATAATTCTTTCAAAGACTCATTTAATCTGAAAAATGTTTTGGGACCAAATACGGAAAAAAAAATTATACCATCGGATTCAAGCATCTCTTTATATTTACTTAATACCCCCTCTAAATTTTTAAACCATTGAAAACTTGCGTTGGAACTAATTAAATTAAATTTCTCATTATTTTTAAACGGTATCTTCTCAGCATCAGATACAAAAAATTTTATTTGTTTTCCCTTTAATTTCTTTTTTGCTATTTCAATCATTTCCTGCGATATATCAAATGCTGATATTTCTGCATTTTGAAATTTCTCTCTTAAAAGTTCAGTAAAAATCCCTGTGCCGCAGCCGATATCCAATATTTTATTTATTCCATTTCTTTTTATTTTACTGATGAGTTTTAAGGCGCAATGTTTTTGAATATTAGCGTATTCATCATAACATTTTGCATATTTTGAAAAATTTAATTTTATTATATTTTTCATAATTTGAAAGCAGAATTTAAAAACGGAAGATGTCCCGAATCCTTAAAAACTATAAATTTTGCTTCTTTGAAGTTTTCTTTAATGTCGTTCCAAATGGAAAGTCCACTCCCATTTGATATTTTATCTTTCTCTCCATAGACAATTGTTAAATTTTTTACTGATTGCGTCTCTAATTTTAATTCAGAAATCCGCTCAAGCCCTTTAATTAAATCATCTGTTTTAAAATCTTTTAAATAATCATTTAAAAGATTTTCTTTAAACCACTTGAAATATTTTACTTCGCTACCAAAGAAACAGTCCTTATAAAATTTAATAAGATATGCATTTTTATTTCTTTTAAGCAAACTTTTAATATTTTCCAACACCTCTTTTTTATACCGCAGCTGTGGGCTTACTAAAATGAGTTTATCTACATTATTAGGATTTTTACAGGCAAAATCATAAGCAATAAATGCGCCTTGCGACCAACCGAAAAGAGATATTTTGTTTTCACCTTTGAAAAAACGAAATGTTTTTTTTAACTCAATTTCAAAATTACTTATTGATTCTACTAAAAAATAATTATATTTTAAATTCAGCAGATTAAAAATCCGACAATCAAAAGCCCAACCGGGTATCAACACAATGGATTTTTTTTCACCTCTGTCTATAAACTTAAACATTTAACTAATTTTTTAAGAATTTCTTTTGTGTGATAATAAGTAAGAGAAAATCTCAATCGGGATTCTCCGCGAGATACTGTCGGCGGTCTTATCGGAAGCGCCCAATACCCACAGTTTTTAAGTTTTTCACTTAACATAACTGTTTTGTCACTTGAACCAAGAATTAACGGAACTATTTGCGAATTTCCTTTTACTTCAAAATCGCTTTTTTTAAGTTCGCTGCGGAAATAATCTGCATTTTCAAGAAGTGATTTCCTGCATTGCGGTTCTTTTTTTAATAATTGTAGTGCCGCAAGGTTTGCCTCTATAACAGATGGAGGTAGCGCTGTGGAATAAATAAAACTACGACAGGTATTTATAAGATATTGTTTTATTTCATTATTACAAGCTAAATATGCGCCGAAACTACCCAACGCCTTTGAAAATGTTCCCATAATCAATTCAACTTTATTTATCAGTCCCTCTTTTTCTAAAACACCGCCGCCGTTTTGACCGAATATCCCGGTAGCATGCGCTTCATCTGCCATAATCCAGCTATTATATTTCTCTTTCAAAAAAATAATTTCTTTTAAAGGCGGAATATCGCCATCCATACTGAAAACTGTTTCTGTAATTATTATAGATTTGTTATATTTATGTCTTTGCTTTTTCATAAGAGTTTCAAGATGATTCATATCATTATGTCGAAACCTGAAAAATCTTGCGCCGCTTAGCAATACTCCGTCATAAATACTTGCGTGATTTAATTTATCTATAAATATGACATCTGGCAGCGGACTTTCCGCATTCTTTGAATAAAGAGAACTAATTATACCGACATTTGCCTGATAACCTGAATTAAAAATCAGAGCAGATTCTTTACCCTTAAAAAGAGCTGTTTCTTTTTCAAGTTGATGATGGACATCGTAATCGCCGCTTAATAGTCGGCTTGCTCCGGCGCCGACACCTAATTCAGATATTGCCTTTCGGGAAGCGTCTTTAAGATAATTATTATCGCAGAATCCTAAATAATCATTTGAAGAAAAATCATAATATTCCTTACCGTTAAAATAAATTTTACCACCTTTTCTAAATTCTGCCGGCTGTAATATTCTCAAAAGATTTTTTTTAATTCTTTCCTCTAAAAACTCTTTAATTTCACTCATAAATTTTTAATTTCTTCAACAAGTTTAAGGTCATCTTGGACATCTCTTCCCTTAATAGTCAGATACCCGCCGATGAGCATTCCATTTGCGCCTGCCATAAACCCCATTGCCTGAAAATCCTTTAATACAGATTCCCTACCGGCTGCTATTTTTATGATTTTATCTTTTAATATAATTCTGAAAATACAAATCGTTCTGATTGCATCCACACAGGATATCGGAACTATTTTTTCAAAAGCCGTCCCTTTAATCGGAACAAGAAGATTAATAGGCACCGACTCCACATCAAGTTTTTT
>CAZPHG010000002.1:8130-19123 GCA_964586585.1 uncultured bacterium
AAAGTCCAAGCCATATCAAATCTATCATTCCAGTTTTCGCCCATCCCTATAATTACGCCGCAACAGACTTCAAGCCCAACTTCTTTTGCAAATTTAACTGTATTGAGCCTATCATCAAAACTACCTGATGAGACAACTTTTGAATAAAATCGCCTGGATGTCTCAATATTATGATGATAGCGGCTGATACCTGCCTCTTTTAATAAAGCCAGTTCATTTTTTTTCAGTTTGCCCAGCGAAGCACAGACTGATATTGAAATTTTTTCTTTTATAGTTGCCACTGCTTCAACAATCTCATTTAAATCGTTTGGACTTAATCTGCTTCCGCTTGTAACAATACCAAATTTTTTAGCGCCGATTTCTTGTGCTTTTAGCGCCGCAGTTATAATTTGTTTTTTAGTTTTAAGAGGATATATTTCTACATCGGTTTGATACTTTGAAGATTGAGCGCAAAATTTACAGTCCTCACTACACAAACCGCTTTTAGCGTTTATAATACTGCATAATTCAAAAGTATCTTTAACAAATTTTTTCTTAATCCCACCTGCAAGAGAAACTAACTCGCTAAGTGGCATCTGAATAAAGCGGGAATTTTCACTATTAATCTTCGTCACGATAAGACCTTTCTTTTTTCTTTTGGCTTTGTTTAGATTTATCATTCAGCATCTTTTCTTTAGCGCGTTTGGAACGCTTACGTTTTTGTCTTCGGATTTTTTCTATTCGCTTTCTTTCTTCGGATAATTTTCCTAAAACAAGTGTTTCTATTTTATTAACAAGAATCCTTCGGGCAAAAAATCTATTTAATGCCCGTGACCTTTCACGCTGACATTTCACTTCAATTCCGCTTGGTTTATGCTTTAAATAAACACAGCTGGATGTCTTATTTACTTTCTGCCCGCCCTTTCCGTGAGAACGGATAAACTTCTCCGATATGTCTTTTTCATATATTCCTAACTCGTCCATCTTTTTTTTCAGTTTTTCTTTTTTTATTTTAGTTATGTCCATTTATTTTTTAAAAAGTTTTTTCACCTCTTTATCAAAATCGGAAATATATTTTTTATCCCGCTCTTTTCTGTATTTTTCAAATTCCGCCTCTGCTTTCTGACCGGCTTTTTCTTCGCTGATTTTTCCAGCATTGGTTAAAAGTTTCTTTTCACTCAACTTTATAAATTCATCCAACTTTTTTATCCAGTCAATCATTTTCATCGGTCGTTCATTAGTTGCCTGTAATTCCGCAAAATCCAAAAAAAGCGAAACAATTAAATTAAGCTGTTTTAATTCATTTTCCTTCAAATAATTTTTAGCGATTTTAATATCTTGAGCGGTAATGTATTTGTCTTTAAAACTGGTTAATCCCATTAATGGCTTTTTGCTGTTCGCTCTTTTCGAAATTATTTCCGCTGCAGTCCAGCCATGAACGGCAAAGTGCATTTTGTTTTGCACTGTCGCAAAAAATTCTTTTGTCTGTTTGTCATCGCTTGCACTTATTCGAAAATTCCTAATAACTGATTTTTCTTCTAATTCTCCCGTAGAAAATATATTTTTTAGATGTTCATTGATAGTAGGAATACTAACTTCAAAAAGTTCCGCCATAAGTTTTTGGGTAAGCCATACGGTTTCATCCTGAAACTGAACATTGACTTTTGTCTGCCCATCTTTAGTTTGATAAATAACGACTTGCGATTGTTGATTGTTTTTATCCATAATTTCTTTCCAAAAACTGAAACTTTTACATATTACCCTAACTCTCTTTCATTTGACATTTCGCCCTTTACCAAGACATTTAATTTTTTTTCTTCCCATTAATAAATCATTTCATCACACAAAAACCAGAACCGTCTTGGCTTTAAACCCGTGGCACTTTTACACTTTTATCCCTTTTTACGCTACAATCATGTGTAATAGTCAATTGTGTAGTGTACTGATTACTGTTTCAATAAAACTATTTTTAAGCGGCATTATGTCTTTTGCTGTTTCTAAACTATTTATTATATAGTTTTTGGCTTTTTTAGGCAGTTTTAAAAATCTGGATTTAAACTTTTTTAACTCTACTGCTTCAATAGTAAAAATTGCCTGTATTATATCCTTTTCTATTTTGTCCTTATTTTTTCTCAGTTGTGCAATTAATAGTTTATGTAGTGAGAAATTAAGAGGAGCAGGAATTGCAATTTCTATGTTCCTTTCTTTTACCATAATTCTATTTTCAAGCAATATCTCTAAATAACGAATGGGTATTGTTCTTAATGTCAGATTCTTTATGTAAAAAGATTTCCTGAAACCACGACCATGTTCAGGGGATAGAAATTCAATTTTTATTTCTGCATTTCTAATATAAAAAGAGCCATCATTATTAAAGCCAGTCCTAAATCCTATATTCTCCAATTTATCAATAAGAGCAATTTTATTTTTACCCTTCAATTCCACTCCTTCATCCCATAATCCATTATCATCAAATACTTTTAAAATGTCGTTTACTATTTTAATCATTTTACTTTAGATAATAGATTGAGTGAATCATTTACTTTCTTAAGTTCATTTAACAAAACCTTACGCCTTTCAATATTTTTTATAATTTCTTTCGGCTCTGATTTACCCAAGTAATCATGTATTACTTTTTTGCCTTCCCTATGCTGAAGATAGTAGTAATCCTTATTTCCAATCTTGCGTTTTTTTATATTACCTTTAGAAAGTTTGGATAATTCTTTTTCCAACAATTTTTTTTCTTTTTCGTAATATTCTTTACTGTCTTTTAATATGCCTTTTAATACTTTCATAATGAAACCTCTTACCCTACAATAATTATAACATATTTATTGTGTAGTGTAAAGAAATAAGAACATTGCTTTCTAAACATCATAACCGTCTCCATTCATTCCAGCACACAAAAACCAAAACCGCCCCGGTTTTATATGTGCCATTTTATGTGCCATTTTTTGGCTTTATGTGCCATAAGAAATTATGTTTTGTACTTTGTCCCCTTACCAATTCCTTCATATTTTATCTGATCTGATTCAACAAGTCCTTGTAAATCTCTTACTGCTGTTCTACGGGATATATTAAATATTTTCTGATAAAGTTCATTCGTAATAATTTTCTTCTCGTTTACCATCAATCTCAATGCTTCAATCTGCCGCTTATTTAGCCCTAATTCTCTCAAATCAGTTTGTCGATCCTTTGGGATACTTGATATTAGGTCTAATATTTTTTCACCCGGACCATAAAATTTAACTACAAAATATTTTCCTTCTTCTGAAAACTTTGGAGCCGTTAATCCATGTTCTTTCATAAGCCGCTTCATTTTACTTATGCCTGTGCCATATTTCTCCATATCTTTGGTTTCATGAAATATATCACAAATTTTCTTATTGCGTGTTTCGTGATGACCTTCTAAATTCTTAATATTAAGACCCGGCAAAAGACCGCCTGGCGAACTTACTTCTACCCTATCATCAAAAATAGATATTATTATAGGGGCACCACGGCGAAAATAATCCCTGTGTGCAATAGCATTTATAATCGCCTCTCTAACTGCTTCATAAGGGTACTCCGGAATATCAACTCTTTTGAATTCCACAATTTTATTTGCTAATCGGGTATTACGTTTAAAGAACTTCTCAACTTCATCAAGCATCTGATAAATTGATCCTTTTATTTCCTGGGAATCGATGAATTTAAGTCGTGTTGCTCCTTTAAACCTTGCAATCCTTATTTCATTTTGTGAGATATATTCTGACGGATTCCTCGCAAAGAAAAGTAACGCTGTATTGGTTGGAATATACTCCCCCTTTATTTTTTTTACTACTTTTAATGTTTTTATTAAAAAGTCTTTAATTGAAATTTTTGGCACATCTACTTTAAGCTTAATAGCCCTATTTTCTAAAAAATTCTCCACCTCCTTTTCATCAATAGCATCATAGTTGGCATCCTTGTGAATTGAAATATCAAATGCTTCTTTGTTCAAATCACCTTTATCGTCAATGTAGGATATAAGGCTGGTTAATACTTTTGTTTTTAGATTATCAATTGTTGAGAACCGTTTATATATAAAGAAATCCTTGATAATTTTTATAAAATTCTGTGTGTTTTTTTCTCTCTGTGAATCAGTTTTACTACTACCCTTAATAAAAGGAATGACTTCTCCTTGCGGTTTTGTTTTTATAAAACGTCTGTATTCACATTCAGTTGCAGACAGTCCATCTTTCCCTTTTACGCCATACTTATTTCCAATAATACAAATATAAATATCACTATTATCAACATTTTTTAAATAAGTTGAAACAGCTGATTTTCCTTTAGCCGGCAAATCTTCAAAAAGAAAGACATCAAAGAAATTACGAAGTGGCGGGGTATCATTTACAATATCTTTAACTGCAACCCTTTCAGCTCGCATTTCTTTCTGATGAGCGCTTACAAATATTTTATATTTCATATCTTACTTTTGCGTTGCTTCAAAACACCCTTTTTATTTTTTTCTTCCCATTAATAAATCACTCCATCAGCAAAAAACCAGAACCGTCCCGGTTTTACCGGTTTTACGGATTTCTTTACCCTTAAAAACTGCAATTTTTGTTGTGGTTATGTCGTTTGTCATAATTTATTTTTCCTACCTTTTAATCCCTGATAAATTTATGAATTCCTCAAAATCTTATTAAACAGCTCAAATACTTTACCAATATCAAACTTCTCTCCAAAATGGATAACAGGCATTAAATCTGTTTCTACCTGATGTTGAAGCAAATTGATTGATTTCTCATCCAAGCCAAAATTATATTTATAATCACCTGAATATCCTTCCTCTTCAAGCTTCTTTTTAAAGATGGTAAGAAATCGTTTATTATGAAAATCAAATTCTACTTCTGCGATATGCCATAAATCATAATAATCACGAATTGCAAGATTTCTTCTGGTAATTGCTGCTTTGAATTTTTCCGCTACCGCTTCATTGAAAGAAAGCGATAATATTTTATTTGCAGGAATAAGACTTTCGCCGGAAAATGGGTCTTTATAAAAATGTTCTATCCAATTATAAACCGGCTCATCTATAGGTGCCTGCCTTAATGAAATCTCTATTTTTATATTTCCATCTTTCCCAGAAATAACTGAAGGGTACAAAACATTAAAAACATATTGTGTGGAATTGTTAAAACCTTCACCTTCCGGTATTTCGCTTTTTAAATCTAATGATGCTAAGAAACCTTTCATCTTTTTTCTTATAGGTTTAATAGCCCTTGATCTTTTAGACCGCGTATTTAATTCTTCTAAACTACTAAAAATAAAATCAAGGTCTTCGCTTAACCGACGATAATTAAGATAAATTTTCTTCAAGAGACTACCGCCTTTAAAAATAATATTATCGCTACTAAGCCCTGACTCTATATTATTCAAAATAACAGTAAGGTAATAATCTTTTTCAACAATTGCGGGTCTGAAGTTATGTTCTCTCGCTAATACAGGAATGATATCTTTGAGTTTTTCCTTATCCATTAACGATAATTCTCCAATATTTATTGAGTTTACCTCTCCTTGATGATTTGAATGGATTTAATAGGGTATATGTTTTTTCATTACCTATTGTCTTCTGTATTTTTTTAAGATACAAATCCCGGCAATTTAGGGTCTCTAATATATATCCGGCTCTTTTTCTAACAGAAATTACAGGAAAAGAAATAAGATATTTTACAAATTTATTCATATCAATCTGTTTCGAATTGGTCTCTAATACTTTTTTTATGTTTTCAAAAGAGCCTATGGGGTTATATATAAAATCTACTAATGTCCGCTCCCTGTCGCTAATACACACAATCTCATCATCAATTTTGATTTCTTTGATACCATAATATTTTCTTTCATTTATTTTGATCGCTTTATACTTTACATTCCCAATTATTTTCACACAAGATTTTTTTGTATTCAAAACAAAAACTGTTTGGGGAACTTGTTCGGTAAACCCCCAATAGTTGTACATAGTAAAATATCCGATATAGTAAGAAACTTTATCCATCCATAGTTTGGCGAGAATAAATTCATTAGGGGACCAAAGTTGATTAGGTGCCTTTATTGGTATAAGAATATACTTGCCTTTTTCAATTTGAATAAAACGTTCTTTTCGGGTAAGTCTATTTAATATATTTGCAGCTTTTTTTTTATCGCCAAAGACCTTTCTGACATATTCAGTTGTTATAAGATTCTTTTTCTCATACTCAATTCGGGATATTAAATAAAGTTCATCCTTAGATATACTTTTGTATTTTACAGATATTTTTCTCATTGTTTTCCTTTCGCCAAATTCTCATTTTCTAAGAGTTCGTTAAACGATTTACATTTTATATTTTGTATTCTAATATGTCAAATATTGTAGGAGCAAAATGAAAATGTCCCCTTTGGGCAAAGTAAAAATGTCCCCTTTTAGTATAATAACCTCTGCTAAATATTTAGTGGTTAAAGAAGTAAAAAGCAGAGGAGGACAGAATGAGAAAGGACATTATCGAGATGAGCAAAAAGGAATTAAAAAGGATTGCCTCAAAGGTATAATAAATTCCATAGGTAAAGTCCCATAAAATTCCATAGTTAAAAAGGGAGCGAAAGTTGAAAAAATAAGTAAAATTCCTCTTTGGAAGAAGAAACTTTTAAGGAGGAAAAAATGTTAGGAGTAGAAATGTATATAACGATAAAACCCCTCTGATATTCTGTCAGAAGAAAGCAAAATATCGTATTTGTTTTCCTGGTATTCAAATGACGCGTCAAAATTTTTATTTATTTCGGAAATTTTTTTAGCCGACAAATCGCCGGATACCGTAAGCAATCTTTCGCCAAAATGTTTTTTTAGTATGGGCGCAAGATATTTTACTGTATCAACATATTCAGAAAAAATAATTAATTTTCTTTCAGGTTCACCTTGCTCGGGTTGCTGTCTTAACATATTTTTAAACCTTCGCATGATTTGGATTGTATGTTTTTCGGATAATTAATTTATCTTCGTTAATAAGCTTAACGAAGTATCTAACCTGCTGATAAAATTCTTTTATATCAAACTCTTCTGAGTTTAAAGATTTTTTTACCGACTGTAAAAATTTTAATTCATCGCTTTTTTCAATTAATTCAATCAAGCGTCCTTTTAAGTTTTTAGAGTTATTGTTGGTAATAAAATTTTTCATAATTGTTTCACTTTTCTATGCTTTCTGTAATCGCCAATTTTATATTGGCGCCGATGTAAAATCGGCGGTTACAAAACCAACCCCTAACTTCTCTTTTTTATTATTTGTGTGGTTGAATAACCGGCTTTCATTTTTATTCTTATTGTTTTAGGAACAATATCCTCGCCTACTATCTCTCCACCGCCATATTCAGAACCTTTTACTAAAACATCGGGGTTAAATTTTTCTATCACTTTAAGCGGAGTTTCTTCATCAAACAAGACAACATAATCAACCATGCGAAGAGCGCATAACAGTCTTGCTCTTCCATCTTCATTCATAACGGGACGGCTGCTGCCCTTTAATTTCCTTACAGAATTATCTGAGTTAAGACCCACCACCAATATATCGCCATAAGAAGCAGCTTTTTCTAAAAGATAGATGTGTCCTGGATGGAGTATATCAAAACAGCCGTTGGTAAAAACTATTTTTTTTGAATTGCGTATATTTTTTAAATCCGTTGCCAGAGATTTGGCAGATTTATAGAAATTAGAAGAGTTCTTCTTCGACAAGATTACAGAGAATATGCCCCACTGTTATATGACATTCCTGAATATAAGAAGTAGCATCAATGGGAATATTTATTAGTATGTCGGCAAATTCTTTTAATCTGCCTCCATTAGAACCGGTAAGCACTATTATTTTAAGATTTTTATTTTTTGCTGTTTGAGCGGCTTTTATCACATTAGGCGAATTGCCGGATGTTGAGATGGCTAAAATTACATCGTCTTTTGCAGCAATTGCTTCAATTTGTCTTGAAAAAATATCGTCAAAATTGTAATCGTTAGCAATCGCAGTAATAAGTGAAGTATTTGTTGTAAGCGCTATAGCAGGAAGCGATTTTCTATTTATTCTGAAGCGACAAACCATCTCTGTCGCTATATGCTGAGCGTCGGCAGCTGAACCTCCGTTTCCAAATATCAGCAACTTGCCGTTCTCACGGAATGCGTCAAGAATAATCTGGGCGGCAGACGAGATTTCATCCGTTAATTGTTGAAGTTTATTTATCGCATCGGATGTATCTTTTAAATAATTAAGGATTTTTTCCTGCCTCTTTTCCCTTAATCCCATGATTTTCTCTCTTTATTTACATACTTCTGCGCATCAATATTTTTCCATATTTCAGAGACCAAACCTTCAAGTTCAGTAATACATCTGATTTTTTTGCTTTGATTAAACTTAATTTTTTCTTTTTGTTCCTTCCAATTTCTATATTTTCGTAATGCCTTTGTATTTATTTCTTCTAAAGATTTATTTTTAAAATCTTTATGCAATTTGTGCCTTATTTCATGTAATTCCCATAATACTACATCTTCCTTTTTAGTATAATCATTTTTATAATCGCTTTCAGCGATTGAAACGCTCTGTATAAGTTCTTTATTCTTGTTATAAGTTTCCATATTGTGCACCTCCAAATATTTCTAAAGACCCTATTTCAATTATTGGATAATTGCATTGTTTATTAATCTCATGAATTTTTCTTAATTGGATTTAAACTGACAATATGTTTAAAATTCCAAGATGCCATACTTTCAATATTATTCACAGTAGCAATTGCTATATGATAAGCGTCTTCCGGTTCTGACTTTGGTATAGCACCTTTTGATAGATAAAGATTTGCTAATTTTATAGATTCCTCTGTTAACTTCAAAATTTTTGGATTCTTATCTAAAATTATATTTTTCGTATCATTCATTTTGGGAATACTTTGTAATTTTTCAACTTCTTCAATGGTAATAACAGATATATATAATTTATAGTTTGATGATTCATTTTCAAACCATTTTTGAGTTATAAGTTGCCTTATGGGCTTAGAATAATCAAAATAGGCACTTGGTATAGAAGTATCTAAATACAATTTTGTTTTCATATATCTAACTCTTTTTTCTTTCCTGAAAAAGTTTCAAAAAAATGCAACCACATATTAAACTATTCCTAATTCATCCTGAACAAAATGTGTATTAAATTTTCCGTTTATGAATTTCTTGTTATCCATAACTAATTTATGAAAATCTATTGTTGTCTTTATTCCTTCTATTTCAAACTCTTCCAGCGCTCTTTTCATTCTAACTATCGCTTCCTGGCGGGTGCCGCCATGAGTTATCAATTTTGCTATCATAGAATCATAATAAGCAGGAATATCGTAACCCGAATGAATAGCGGTATCTATTCTTACCCCCGGTCCGCCCGGAAGATTAAATGTCGTAATAACTCCTGTTGATGGCGCAAAATCATTATGATAATCTTCCGCATTTATTCTGCATTCTATTGCATGACCATTTATATCAATTTTCTTTACCGATAATTTTTCTCCTGCCGCCAAACGGATCTGTTCTTTAACTAAATCCACTCCTGAAACTTCTTCGGAAATGGGGTGTTCTACCTGAATTCTGGTATTCATCTCCATAAAGTAAAAATTATCCTTATTATCTATAAGAAATTCTACTGTACCTACTGTTGTATATTTAATGGCTCTTGCTGCGCGGAGCGCAGCTTTACCCATTTTTCTTCTTAATTTTAAATCAATTGCCGGCGAGGGCGACTCTTCTATCAATTTCTGATGTTTTCTCTGTATAGAACACTCCCTTTCAGGAAAATAAAGGACATTTCCTTCCTTATCCGCTATTATCTGAAATTCAATATGACGCGGCGAATGTATATATTTTTCAATATATACGCCTCCCTTTCCAAATGCTCTTTTTGCTTCGTTCTGAACTTGCGTAAAAACTTTTCTCAATGTTTCTTCATCTTCTACTATTCTCATCCCTTTTCCTCCACCACCCGCAGTAGCCTTTAGAATAATAGGATAACCTATTTTTTTTGCTATCTGAGCTGCCTTTTCAACTTTATTTATTACTGAGTTTGAACCCGGAATAACAGGCACTCCCTCTTTATCCATTACTTCTCTTGCAGTAGCTTTATCTCCCATCTTTAAAATCGCTTCTTTTGAAGGACCGATAAAAGTTATATTGCAGGTCTCGCAAACCTCGGCAAAATAAGAATTTTCAGATAAAAATCCATAACCGGGATGTATCGCATCAGCGCCTGTTATATTGGCGGCGCTTATTATGTTTGCCATATTAAGATAACTTTCGGAAGCAGGATTATCTCCGACGCAAATACTCTCATCGGCGTTTCTTGTGGCAAATGTATCTTCATCAATTCTTGAATGGATTGCTACTGTCTTTATTCCTAATTCTTTACACGCTCTTATTACTCTAAGCGCTATCTCGCCTCTATTGGCTATTAAAATTTTTTTAAACATCCTCATTCACCTCAAAAAGCTTTTGCCCATACTCAACTGCATTTCCATTATTAATATATTTTTTATAAATTATTCCATTTACAGGCGAAATTATTTCTTTCATTATTTTCATAGATTCAATTATGCCGAGTTTTTGCCCTTTTTTAATAACCTGCCCCTCTTTTGCCAAAACCTTTTTAGATGGAAGCATATAATCTCTGAAAAATCCTACTGAGTGAGAAGTAACATTTACTATTTTATTATGCAGGTCTTTTTTTTTCTCAGGTTTTTCATGAATTTTGGAGTCTTCTTTCAAATCCGATTTCCTTATACCTATATTCAACCCATCTTTTTTATAATAAATTTCTTTTATGTCCGTGTCTTTTATCACTTCTAACAATTGTTTTATTCTTTTTTCTCCTTCTTTTATTTTCATAATATTCTCCGTTAGCTAAGGGGTTGTAAATAAATAAGGTTTACCATTTGGAGTCCCAGATTTGGGTTCAGTGCAAGGCGCGACGAGGGCAGTGTGCCCACTGTGGCACATAACCGAGGA
>CAZPHG010000003.1:0-1468 GCA_964586585.1 uncultured bacterium
AATTCAAACCGCCAGTCATAAAGCCCAAAAAGCGCTCCTATTCCGATATCATCAATCCCTGCCCGATATGCCCGCTGATAAGCAGAAACCCTCCATTGATAATCTTTTTTTGGTCCATCAGGGTGCATAATTTTATAAGTTGGTTGATGGTAGGTTTCCTGAAAAAGCTGATAGGTTCCTATCCCTTCTTTTTTGAGACGAATAAATTCTTCAGTTTTTAATGGCGCAATATTTACATTAACCCGTTTTATAGTAGCGCCGTTTAATTGGACACTGTAAATAGTTTTTATCGTTTCACAAACTTCATCTATTCCACCACCATGCGAATCCTCTCCGAAAACTAAAAGTAGCCGTTTTTGTCCATGCGAAAGAAGCGCCTGGACTTCGGAAACGATTCCTTCTTTACTTAACCGTTTTCTTTTTAAATCTTTATTATCTCGTCTAAATCCGCAGTAAAGACAATTATTAACGCAATAATTAGTTATATAAAGCGGCGCAAAGAAAACTAACCTGTTCCCATATATGCTTTTTTTAACTTGTTTAGCGGCAGAATATATTTTTTCAAGCAATCCGCTTTCTTGAACATCGATAAGAACTGCTGCTTCTTCCGGTAAAAGCCCGCGAAGAGATAAAGCTTTTTTAATAATAGTTTCAATAAGATTGCAACTGCTTTTCTTTTTTGATTGTTGTAGTAAATCAGTTATTTTTTGTTCATCAATATAATTCATATTTTAATGATTTTATATTACTTTTTATATAAAAGTTTTGGTTTATAATGAGTATGAAGAAGTTTTGATGATTTTTCAGAAAGCGGGCGGCTTAAAAATTCATCATATAATTTTTTAATGTATGGATTATCATGCGAACATTGTATTTTTTTAGTTCTATCATCATAATGTAATCCTTTTGCTCTTTTTTTGCGGATTTCATCAGTAACCCCATACGGCTGACCACCACCGCCGACACATCCGCCTGTACACGCCATTACTTCAATAAAATGATAGGGCGGCTCTTTTCCTTCATTTTTAGCTTTTTTAACTTTATTTAGAACAGTGGCCACATTTCTCAACCCGTTTGCAACAGCTATTCTTATTTTATTTCCATCTATATCCATCTCTGTTTCCATTATTCCCTCCATTAATCTTATATCAGCCATTTCCATATTTGGCATATTACTTCCTGTAATTAAATAATAAGCAGTTCGTACGGAAGCCTCCATTACTCCGCCAGCAGAGCCGAATATAACTCCAGCGCCGGTATAATCGCCGAGTATATGATCTGCTTCAGTTTCGGGCAAATTTTTAAAATCTATTCCTGCCTGTTTTATCATTCTAACTAATTCCCTGGTAGTTATCACTACATCAATATCTTGAAAACCCGAAGCATTCATCTGATAATTTCTGGTTATCTCATATTTTTTTGATGTGCATGGCATTATTGATACCATATATATTTTTGAAGGGTCAAT
>CAZPHG010000003.1:1568-17679 GCA_964586585.1 uncultured bacterium
ATTTTTTTGATGTGCATGGCATTATTGATACCATATATATTTTTGAAGGGTCAATCCCTCTCTTTTTAGGATAATAAGTTTTAGATAAAACTCCTAATAACTGATGCGGTGATTTACAGGAAGAAAAATATTTTATCATATCAGGAAAAAACTTTTCCATATAATCAACCCATGACGGACAACAGGTTGTAATAAGCGGCAACAGTTCTTTATTATTCAAAAATCTGTCTGTAAATTCAGATGCTTCTTCCATAACCGTAACATCGGCGCCAAAATTGGTATCAAAAACAGCATTAAAACCAAGCCGCCTTAAAAAAGTATATAATTTTCCTGTCAAATTAGTTCCAATCTTAAACCCAAACGCCTCTCCGATAGCCACTCGGACTGCAGGCGCTATCTGCACAATGCAGTATTTGTCGGTATCTTTCAAAGCGCTCCATACTTTTTGAGTATCATCATATTCAAATATCGCTCCTGTAGGACAATGAGCGCTACACTGCCCGCATTTTACGCAAGGTGACTCTGAAAGTTTTATATTGCCGGCAGGTGATATGCGGGTATTAAATCCGCGTTCAATAAACGATAATGCCCATACATTTTGTATCTTTTGACATACTTTAATACATCTGCCGCACAAAATACATTTTTGCGGAGTTAATTCAATGGTTTTTGTTGAAGAATCCGCTGGTAAATCTCTTAAAAATTCGCCAAAAGTTTCTTCCCTGATACCAAAATCAGCAGCAAGATTCTGTAATTCGCAATTATTATTTCTACCGCATTTAAGACAGTCGTTCGGATGATTAGAGAGTATTAATTCAAGAACGGTTCTTCTTATTTCAACTATATCAGGACAATGTGTAGAAATATCCATTCCTTCCTCTATCGGAGTGCAGCAGGCTCTGAGCATTTTATTCATTCCTTTTATCTTTATTATACACATCCCGCAAGACGCTTCCGAAGGAAGATCGGGATGTTTACAAAGTGTGGGGATATTTATCTGAACCTGTTTAGCAGCATCTAATATAGTTGTTCCCTCTTGCGCTTTTACTGTTATTTTATTAATTTTTACTGTAATTAAATTCATTGTTATATTTTTAATTCTCTTTTTTTATCTAACAATATTTCAGTGTCACTTCTTTCCCCATCTCTTTTAACAGCGAACCTATTGATTCTACCATCTCCCGAATCAATTGGCGGCGCAATCAACTCCATCAGGCAACGGAATAAGTGAAAATTTAACCCCCCCACAATAGCCTACAAAGTATCTGCCACCATAGCATACCAACAATTATATTGAAAGGAAAGGTCAGCGCAAGCGACATCGTCAGATAGATTGAAGGATTTGCCTCGGGAATTGCTGTCTTCATTGCTACCGGTGCTGAGATATATGAGCATCCTCCAGCAATCGCGGCAAATACAAAGGCATCTCCCCAACCAATCAGTCCCGGCATTGCTAGGTGGATAGAGAATACCATCAGTATTCCGATAAGTGCCCATATTTGAGGTAAGACCCAGGCACACAATATTACTTTCCACAGATTAGGTCCAAGTTTTTTTAACGCATCAAGTCGCTTCCCGGCAAGTATTCCCATATCCAGCAAAAATAAAGCTAATATTCCGCGAAACAGAACATCAAAGAATTTCATTGTTTCCTGCATTTCTACCGGGGAGAAAATCTGCCCTAACACCCCGATAAAAAGTGAGCAAACTAAGAGCCATACCGCCCTTCCAAAGATGCTATGGTGAAGGATTTTTTTGACATTTATTTTACTGCAGCCACTCTTTTCTCTGGCAAGAACCATTCTTCCCAGGATAATAGATATCAATAGCGCTGAGCTGTCCATAAACGGATACATCGCCGGTATCCATCCGCCAAAGACCAATTGGTCAGGTGTTGCCTGTGCTGCAGCAGTGGCAATACCAACCGCTACCGCCAAGGTAGCCGAGCTAACTGCTCCATAATGTCCACCAGCAGCCCAAGCATCGGCGGTGCTTAATTTGGCAAATTTCTTTAATATATTTGCTGTTGAGAAAGCAATAATGATACCGAGAATAATTGCAATGACGGCTACAATAATAATCACTATAAGTAATTCCGGATAGGATGTAATTGCTTTAACCGCTTTCGTTCCTCCACTAAGACCGATTGCTGATAGGAGAACAATGGACATGGCTTTGTTCATCGCCGATGGAATCGTCATATTGGATTTGACTAAAACGGTCAATATCCCGACTATGAAAAATAAAAGCGCTGGTGAAAAGAATCCAGATAAAATGATTTCGCCTATATTTATCGTGTTATCCTCCTTGTTTTCTTCAAATATTCCACCTCAATCTCTTTCATATTATCTTTTTATCTAACAATATTCCAGTGTCTCTTCTTTCCTCATCTCTTTTAACGGTTCTGTCAAAAGTTTTTAAGTAAAACTACCCTTTTTTCCTAATTTTATTTATAAAATCATAATAAACTCTAATATTCCAAATTCCTGTCTGCTTGCGAACACACAGGCAGGTAAACTCTCAAGTCAAAAATTTGAAATTTGACATTTGTCCTAAGAATGCTCATCTAAAAAATGATAGCGTATGTATCATTTTTTTAACACTTCGCAGGGTTGTTTTTCTTAACGCTTCGCCCTCCTACCCTTTCTCTATGGCGGCAAATTTACAAACATCAAAGCAGTTGCCGCATTTAGTACATTTTTCTGTATTTATTTTAAAACCTGTTTCTTTGTCCCCTGAAACAGCATCTACTGGACAAACTTTTACGCATAGTCCGCATCTAATACAGATAGAAGAAGTTATACTGTATTCAATTAAATGAATACATTTTCGGGCATTACATTTTTTATCTATGATATGCTCTAAATATTCATCATGAAAATATTTAAGCGACGATAACACCGGATTTGGCGCTGTCTGCCCTAATCCGCATAAAGACGCTTTAATCATTGCTTCAGATATTCTTTTTAATTTATCAATATCTTGTGCTTCACCATTACTTTTGGCAATTTTATTAAGAACATCTAACATCTGAAATCCGCCAATTCTGCAAGGAGCACATTTTCCGCAGGACTCATCTACACAAAACCTTAAATAAAATCTGGCAATATCAACCATACAATCATCTTCTGCCATAACAATCATTCCACCCGAACCCATTATCGAACCGAGTTTCTGTAAATTCTCATAATCTACAGGAGTGTCAAGAAGATGGACAGGAATAACTCCGCCGGAAGGCCCGCCGGTCTGAACTGCCTTAATATTCGCATTTTCTTCTATACCGCCACCTATATCAAATATAATTTCCCTTAAAGTTGTTCCCATTCTTACTTCTATTAATCCTGAATTTTTAATCTTACCGGTTAAGGCAAAAACTTTTGTTCCTTTTGATTTATCGGTACCTATATTAGAAAACCATTTCCCGCCTTTTAAGATAATTTGTGAAATATTTGCTAAAGTTTCAACATTATTTATCACGGTAGGTTTACCCCACAAACCTTTAACGGAAGGATATGGCGGGCGAGGACTTGGAGTTCCCCTTTTACCGTCCATAGAAGCCATCAAAGCGGTTTCTTCTCCGCAGACAAATGCGCCGGCGCCTAATCGGACATAAAGATTAAAATTAAATCCGCTTTCCATTATATCATCGCCTAACAACCCGGCGGCTCGCGCTTTATCTATTGCTTTCTGAACCCTCTCAATAGCAAGCGGATACTCCGCTCTTATGTAAAGGTAGCCCTCAGATGCTCCGATATAATAAGCTGCAATGGTCATTCCCTCTATTATGGCATAAGGATCTCCTTCAAGAACAGCTCTGTCCATATAAGCACCGGGATCGCCTTCATCTCCGTTACATATAATATATTTAGTGTCAGCTTCAACCTCTTTTGCAAAACTCCATTTTTTCCATACAGGATATCCGCCGCCGCCCCTTCCTCTCAATCCGCTTATTTTAATCTGATTAATTAATTCTTCTTTTGTCAAATCAAATAAAACTTTACTCAGCGCCGCATAGCCGTCAACAGATATATATTCATTAAGATTTTCAGGGTCTATCTTTCCACAGTTTTTTAAAACTATTCTTAATGGTTTTACTTTTGCATCATAACAAAACTTATTAATTATTTCTTCATTTTTTATTGTTTTCTCAATAATTTCTTCAATATCATCAAAAGATATGTTGGAATAAGTTATATCGCCAGGCCATATTTTAACGGAAAGTCCTCTTTTATAAACGCCAAGCAGCGAAGTTCTCACAATTTGAATTTTATCTTGAATATTATGTTCGGTAACTTTACTGAAAAAACGGGTATATAATTCATTGGTTCTGTCGTCTTTTCTTATATCCGTATCTTTAACAAATATTATTTTTTTATTCATCTCTATCATCCGCCACCTTTAAATCATATACATAATCATCAATGATTTTTTTATGAATTAAATGTTCTTCCACTATGCGCGCGGCAATCTTTTTTGTTACTTTTCCGTATATTATTTTAGGCATATTTTCTATCACAATTTCTACAATAGGTTCGGCAAAACAAGTTCCTATACATCCGCATTTTCTGATAGAAATATTAAGATTAAGTTTATTTATTTCATGCTTAAAAAAATCATAAATTTCTCCGGCGCCGGCGGCAATACCGCAAGTATTCATTCCTACACTGATATAATTCAAATTTTTCTTTTGCTGTTCTTTCTTTATTTGCTGTAAATCAGATGCTTTTATTTTCATTTTTCAAACACCGATTAAAATCGGCGGCTACAAACTCGTTTCTCTCAACTCGTTCAATATAGAAACTAAGTCTTCTTTTTTCACTTTACCGTAAACTTTTTCATCTATCATCATAATAGGAGCAAGCCCGCAGCAGCCTACACAGCGGACAACATCAATATAAAAAAGTCCGTCTTCTGTTGTAACGCCCTCTTCTATATTTAAAATACTCTTTATTTCTTCTAATATTATATTAGCGCCTTTTAAATAACATGCTGTTCCCATACATATAGCTATGATGTGTTTTCCGGGCGGATTAAGCTTAAAATAATTATAAAAAGTAAGCACCTCATATATTTTAGCAAGCGGCACATTTAATAATTTAGACAGCTGCATACTACTATCACGCGGCACATATCCATAGATATTCTGCACCTCATGAAAAATCATAATAAGATTGCCTTTTTTACCTTTCCATTTATTTACAATTTCAATTATTTCTTTTTTTATTTCATTATTCATTTATATATTTTATATTTTGTTAACAAATTCTCGGGATTTGAACAATATCGGAAGAATTTAATATCCTACGTCCGCCTGCGGCGGTCCTAAAAATGGTATAATGGTCACCACCAGATAATACTTTTTTTGATTGCTTCCTATTTTGCCTATTACAGCGGCCTCTAAAAAGCCAACATCCCTTAAATAAACAATTATTTCATTACTATTGTTATCATCAGCATTAATAATCATTCTGCCTTCTGATATGAAGCAAGAAGTCATTATATACTTAGCCTAACGGTAGTTCACAGTTTTATCTATTCCTTCCTTAAAATCAACTTCGACTTTATAACCTAATAATTTTTCTGCTTTTGAAATATCCGCCTGCGTATGACGCACATCGCCTTTTCTTACAGGAAGATGTTTTAATGGCACATCTTTATTTAAATGTTTTAAAATTTCTGCCGCAATATCTAATACACTGTATCTGTTGGCGCATGCAATATTAAAAACTTCGCCGGATACTGCAGGTGCCTTAGCTGCCAAAAGATTAGCATTTACTACATTTTTTACATAAGTAAAATCCCTTGATTGTTTACCATCACCATGTATTGTAAGCGGACTATTTTTCATTGCCTGTTTTATAAATATAGGCACTACTGCAGCATATTTTGATTCGAGATGTTGACCTGGACCAAATACATTAAAATATCTTAAACTAACCGTCTCTAAGCCAAATGTATGAAAAAATGCTCTCATATAAAGTTCTCCGGAAAGTTTTGATACAGCATAGGGTGATATTGGTAAAGGAAGCAACGTTTCAATTTTCGGCAAGGTTTCAGTATCTCCATACGCCGAAGATGAAGAAGCAAAAACTACTCTTTTAATTTCATTATCTCTTGCGGCAATAAGTAAATTTAATGTACCTGAAATATTTACATCATTTGTACTGGTAGGATCATCTACTGAACGCGGCACTGACCGAAGCGCCGCCTGATGCAATATACAATCGCATTTTTTACACAGACGATTCATTAAATCATTATCTCTTATATCTCCTTCAACAAATTCAATATTTTTTATAATTTTAGTGAGATTTTTTATGTTTCCCGTTGAAAGATTATCAACAACAATAACTTCTTCGCCGCGATTCACTAATTCATCTACTATATTTGAGCCTATAAAACCCGCACCGCCTGTTACTAAATATTTCATTTTATTTTATACCCTCTTAATTTTACCGGTTTTTGCCTTTAAATCTAATGTAACGCCGCGGCAGTCAACTATCAATTGTGACTTTTCAACCATCTTCTTAAAATCAAATTTATCATGCTCCGTTACAACTACAACACAATCATAGTTAGCATAATTTATTTTATCAACTGCAACTCTTTTTAATGACATGAAATTATTCACATAAGGATCAGTGTATGAAACTTTAGCTTTTAATTTTTTTAAATATTCAGCAATTTCAAAAGCAGGCGACTCCCTGACATCACCGACATTTTTTTTATAACTCACACCCATAAGAAGTATTTTTGCCGAATTTACGCTTTTTTGCTTTTCATTTAAAATAGAAGTTATTTTTGAAACAACATAACGCGGCATAGAATTGTTTATTTCTTCGGCATAATCAATAAAACGCGGATAAAACTGCGAACTTTTTGCTTTCCAGGAAAGAAATTGAGGGTCAACAGGCAGACAGTGCCCGCCAAGACCGGGACCAGGATAAAACGGCATAAATCCAAAGGGTTTTGTTGCCGCCGCTCTTATTATATTCCATATATCAAGAGAAAATTTATCACAAAGTAACGCCATCTCATTTATCAACCCTATATTCACCGCTCTAAAAGTATTTTCAAGAAGCTTTACCATTTCTGCCTCTTCACAGGAAGCAACTTTAATTACTTCATCAACTATAATTTTATAAACACCTTCGGCAAGAATAGAAGATTTTTTATCAATTCCACCGACAACTTTCGGGGTAGTTTTGATTCCATAGAACTTATTTCCGGGATCAACGCGCTCTGGCGAAAAAGCAACAAAAATATCACCAATTTTGAAACCTTTTTTTTTCAATTCTTCTAATAATATTTCTCTTGTAGTCCCCGGATATGAAGTTGATTCAAGTATGAGCACTGTTTCGGATTGAATATTTTCCGCTACTTTTTTTGATGAATCAACAATATAGGAAAGATCTGGATCTCTGCTTTTTCTAAGCGGCGTAGGGACACATATTATTACAACATCCTGCTCTTTTAATCCCTTAAAATTTATAGTTGGATTTAATGTTTTATTTTTTAAGGCATTTTTTATATCGGCAGACGAAACATCCTGTATATATGATATACCTTTTTTTAATTTTTCTATCTTTTTTTTTGAAACATCAATACCTTCTACTTTAATAGATGCTTTTGTGAATTCAACTGCCAAAGGCAATCCGACATAGCCCAATCCTATTATAGCTACTTTTATTTTTTGAGCAACAATTTTTTTTTTCAATTTATTAAAATTCAGATTTGCTTCCATATAACTCCCTTTAGGAACTGATTTTTTCTATAATTTTCATTATTTTATGAACAATATATCAAATTATTGAGATATTGTCAAAATCTTATCCGCTGTTCAATGCCTAAAAAAAATCTACCTTCGCGAGATAGTTTGCCTTTTAAAAAATGGCTGCCGTGCAACCGGTAGAAAGCGTCAATTTCATGCGAAAGTCTTAATCTGTCTTCCACCCCCGGTCTAAATTTCATATAATAACCAAGATAAAACCTATCGGTAACATATCTGCCAATCCGAAGTCCTGCGCCGTATATATTAAATTCTTCAGTTCCTTCTGAAATTTTCACATTTATCTCTGCTACATCTATGAGTTCTATTCTTTGAAGTATATTTCGGACTAACGGAGAAAGCAAACTTGCATCTATCGCTTTAAGAAATTCTCTCCTTATAAGAGCATTTCTTTGCTGCTGAGTTAGTGTATCAAATTCAACTCCCGCAATAATAAACTGCAGCGCTTCATCCGAAGTTGTATCTTCTCTGAATCTGATGGAATTAAATTTAGGAACAACATCCTTTACTCTTGAAGTAAGAATAATCATTTCTATTACATCTTCTTCCCATCTGTCATCTCTCATTCTTCTTTGTATATCTGTATCGGCAACAGCAAAAATATACTCTACTGTATCCTCAAATCTCAAACTCACTTCTCTCACTCTAAAATTTCTGTGAAAATAAGTAACTGTTCCTTCCGACGATGTAATCTCTCCGTTAATAAGCAATTTTCCCTGTCTATATTTCTTAAAATTAAGCATTCCCTCTACTTTTAAGCGGGCATAAGTATTTTCATACCATACAGATTTTCCAGCAGTAATATTTATATTTACATTTAAATCATCTAAAAATTTTGACATCGGCGGCATTTCCCTTAATCCGGTTGCAGGCGGATAGGTGAAATGAGTATTAGAAGCAACAATATCACCTTCAAGATGATAGTTATCTTTAATATTAAAAAAACGAAGATCCAATTTCATCTCACCTCCGGCCGGAAGCGTTAAGAATCTTCCAAATATTGTGCTTTGCGGAATATCAAGATAAGGTATTTTTACGAATATTCCTTTTTCAGATAAAGTTTGAAGTGAAAAATCAAGTTTCATAGGTCGCTTCGCTACATCAATATACCCAGAAACAGAAATTTTTCCCGGTCTCCAATCGGCAGTTAATTTAGTATTCAAACGGCTGCCTGAAGCAGTGACAACCGATTCAATTGAAGTTATTCTATCAATTATATTTTTTCCTGAAATTTTTCCACCGGTAAGATTCATTGTACCGCTTATATCAGGATTATTAACAGTACCTTTCACATTAAATTCACCGGTAAAATATCCGCGTGCTTTTTCTACTTCACAAAACAAATCCTCTAAAACACTAATTGACAACCTGTTTATCAATACTTTCAGTTGAGAATCGCTTCCAATAGAGCCATCCACAACAATATCTACAAAATAAGCATCTCTTATAATACCACTTGATATTTTAAGAACTTCATTAGCGCCTTTATATGAAAAGGCACTTTTTATAGTATCTATTTTTATTCCTGCATATTCAGCATTTGAAATTTCTATTTCACCGCTAAAATCAGTAATTTCACCAATTCTCTTAAAATCTAAATTAAAATTTGTTTTTCCATGATAGTTCAACGGACTATTAAGAAGTCTTATTATATTATTTAACTCAATATTCCGTGCCGCTATATTTGCAGTTATTTTATCGTCAGAGTATAGGGCAGTTCCACTTAATTCCTTATCGTCTCTTTTTAAAATAACATTGCGAACTTCAATTTCACCTGTTTCTTTAAAATATATTTCTCCCGTTAACCAATTTTTACCGGTGGATGTTTCGCTAAAATTAAAAACCATCGTTTTGTCTTTATAATTCAAAGTAAAACTTTCAACAAAATTAAACCTGTTTATTAGCAGATTTTCAGGTATTATTTTTAATTCCAATAAATTCCCGCTGTCGGAGAATGTTCCGCTTATTTCTGCTCTTCCAAGTATAGTAATAGGACCAACATCTATATTTCTGAAATCCCCTTTAATGGATAAGATTATTTTATCAAAAGAAGATATATCTATTTCGCCTCCATCAATAACTAATTCACCTCCGCCGTATAAAGCACTTATTCTTTCTATTTCTATGCTCTCTTCTGAGTATATGACATTAGCAATGAGTTTTTTTGTCTTAAATTCTTTATGGCGGAATTCATCTACCGTTGTATTTATTTTTATAACAGGTTCTGCGATTGTTCCGGAAAATTCTGCATCCAGAGAAGCTGTGCCGCTTATTTCAACTAAATTTTTATCTATATTTTCAAGCAACTTAAGATTAAAATTTTTTAATCTGCTTTTTATATTCATTTCTTTGTTTCTGTTTATTACGCCTGCCATATTAAAAATTCCGTTTTCTTCGAGAGTGCCTGCTATATTTTCAATTTTAAAATTTCCATCCTGATACTCAATACTGACTGAAAGGGATGTCTTAATATTATAAAATTTTCCTTCTTTAATATTTCCAGTTGCTATTATGAGCGGCGTTTTTAATGTTTCCATAATTTTCAATGAACCATCAAAATTACCTACAAAATCGCTTTTTGGAGTAATAGCAATCGCAGTTAAAATTTTTTCAATACAAAAATCTTTAATATCTATATTGCCTTCAATTTTTTTACTATCTGAAAATTCCAAAAGAATTTCGCCTTTTAAATACTCTTGCGCAGTAAAATCGAAAGAGAGTTCGCCATTCATAACATTGCCTTTTATTTCCATATCAGGCCAGACTACATCTGAAAGAATCGCTTCATTTATATTCATTTTAAATTTGTATATATCATTTTCTACAAATCCATAATACATTAAAGATGCTGTTATTGTTCGCCTGTTTATTGTATATTCAGAAATGTTTATTTCAATATTTTGAATCGGATAAAATTGACCCGAGGCAAAAATATTTGAGTTATCTTTTTCTATACAAAGTTTTTTAATACTCCATACACCATCAACCATTTCAACTAGACAATGGACATCACCGAGAACAATTTCTCCATATTTTAAAGAGGTAATTGTAAATTCACCTATTCCTTCATCCGAAGTATGATAAAAGAACCCGTTTAATACACCTTTTTTTATTTGCTTTGCCCCATAAATCCCTGTAAGTAAAAAAAGTTCTCTTAAATCCGCTTCAACTGCCGTGAGTGATGATTTTATTATTGAATAATTATTATCCTTTCCGGAGATTGTCAAACTGCCTTTTAAGTAACGGTTTAAATCTTTTATATTAATATCAAATTTTGTTACTTCCTGCTTTTTCGATATATTCAGGAAACTATTCAATGAATATTCAGAATCATTGATAATAAAATTATCCGTCCAAAGATTTCCTTTTATTTCAAAATTTCCTTTTTTAATTAAAGCTCCGCCTTCAAAATTAAAACTTCCTGAAGAAGCAGGGTGAATATTAGTTAAGGCCGTTATATCTTTAACATTTATATCTTCGGCTTTTATTGTAATTTCACTTTCAAACGGTTGATAACCAATATTCCCTGTTATATTCACTATGCCATCTTTTAGACCGTTTAGAGATAATTTATTTATTACTATTTTTTTTTCTTCTTTCACAAAAGAAAAACTGCCTTCGGCAGAATAATTTCCATCAAGCGTAAAAGCATCTATTTTCATATAATCATTTTCATAAAAACCTTTTAAAGTTATATGGCTGAATTTACCTTCTAATAATGCTAATTCTTCAATAGTAATATTCGTTTTTATGGAAGGTGAATCAAGAGTTCCCGTAATTTCTATATTTCCGCTTGCTCTACCGCCAAAATCTTTAATTTTAGTTAATTCTTCAAGCAGCAACTCCCTTCCTTCTATATTTATATGAATCTCGTTATCTTTATTCCAATTTCCAGCCCACATTAAAACAGCTTCATCGGTAAAATTTAATCTGCCATAATCAAAATTTATTTTGCCTCTTTTATAGGAAAAAGATGTTTTTAATTGCTGAATTTTAAGATGTTCTATTCTTGCGTGAGACATTATCAATTTTACAGTAAGTTCTATATCCTGAATTGCACCTTCAATTCTACTGTCAACTTCAACTATACCGTCAATATTTTTTATATTCATTTCTTTAAAAAACGGAATCTCTTCTAACAACTGCCGGGCGGTTATATTGCCTTTTATAGAGATATCCAATTCCGGTTGGGTAAGATATTTCATTACTCTGCCGCGGACTGCTAAACGATTATTTTTCCAGACTATAATACACTCGACAATATTTATTATTTCAGGAGAAATATTCAACCTTGCTTTAGGTATTTCTATTCCCTCTATTTCAGCATTAATAATATCAATTTCTCCTCTAATTTTCACTTTAGAAAGTTCACCGATGTTCCCTTTTATATGCGTCTTAAAATTAGATATTCCTTTATCAAAATTATACCGCAGTTCTCCAAAAGACAGTTTATCGAGATTATGAAGTTCTACTCTCCTGCCTCTTAATTCAGCGTTAAAATCTCCTGTAATAATATGTTTTTCTATTTCAATATTTAGTTTTCTTATAAGATTTTTTATTTCAAACGATGCATTAATATGAATTTCAGGAGCAGCTGCTAGCGTTAATCTACCGTCAACATTTTCTAATATTAAGGTTTCGGCGCTAACTCCTTCCATATTAAGCGTGCCGTTAACTACTCTAATCCGCCAGGGCGGCAATATAGCATCAGCAGACTTGATAAGGTTTTCAAGTCCGAGGATTGTTATTCCCTCTGCTGTATAATAAGCAGTAAACTCCGGTCCGAAAATGGTTATGTCTTTTATAATTTCATTAATGTTTCTTATATTTCGCACAATTTTTAAAAGCGAATATCTTATTCTTATTTTTCTTATTCGTATGACTTCTTCATCAGATATGTGAACTCTTATTTCATTTAAAATTATTCTGTTAAAGATATCGGTTGTCACCCGTTCTATATCTACAGGATGTCCGATAAGAGTAGAAAGTTGATTAGTTACAACAATTTTTAAATGGCGAGTAAAATGTCTGCTGGTTATGTATATAAACACGCCACCGCCAATAAATAACAACAGCAGAAATAAAATTAAAATTTTTTTAAATTTCATTATTTTTGGGTATCCTCAACTTTTAGATTGCGTTCTTTTAAAATTCCTATTTTTCCAAGTTAAATACTATTTTATCGTTTTTAAGCTGCAATTTTATTTTAGCAGAAGGCGTAATTTCTTGTTTCAAAATTTCTTCCGATAAAGTATCTTCTATATATTTTCTTATAGTTCTTTTTAACGGTCTTGCTCCAAATTCCGGGTCATAACCTTTTTCAACAAGAAAATTTTTAATTTCAGCAGGAAATTTTATTGTTATATCCTGTTCGGAAAGTTTTTCTTTTAATTCATCAAGCAGAATTTCTACAATCTCAATAATATGCTCTTTATTAAGCGCATGAAAAACTATCATTTCATCCAATCTATTTAAAAATTCCGGTCTGAAAATCTTTTTTGTCTCTTCTAATACTTTTTCTTTTATACGCTCGGAATCTAATTCTACTAATCCGCCGCGCTGAAATCCTAATCCTTTAGTTTTTAATTCCCTGGCGCCAAGATTTGATGTCATTATTATAACTGTATTTCTAAAAAGCACTTTATGCCCGAGATTATCTGTAATCTGTCCGTTATCAAATATTTGCAGTAATATATTAAAAACTTCAGGGTGCGCTTTTTCTATTTCATCTAAAAGCACTACTGAATAAGGTTTTCGCCGCACAGCTTCGGTAAGCACACCGCCTTCTTCATATCCGATATAACCCGGCGGAGCTCCGATAAGTCGTGATACCGAAAATTTTTCCATAAATTCGCTCATATCAATTCTTATAAGAGCCTCTTTGTCATCAAAAAGATATTTGGCAAGTGTTCTTGCAAGTTCTGTTTTTCCAACACCTGTGGGACCTAAAAATAGAAATGACGCTATAGGTTTTCTCATATCTTTCAAGCCCACACGAGAGCGTCTTATTGCTTTAGATATTTTTTCCACCGCTTCATCCTGCCCTACTATCTTTTTATGAAGATCTTTCTCCATATTCAATAACTTATGCGATTCTTTCTCTGTTAATTTAGCAACCGGAATTCCTGTCCATTCAGATATAATATCCGCTATATCATCATCAGTTACGATTTTTTCTCTTTTCTGGGCAGATGCTTCCCATTTTTGCTTATCTATTTTTATTTTATTTTCAAGTTTTTTCTCTTTATCTCTTAAATCTGCTGCTTTTTCAAATTCCTGCGCTACGATAGATTCTCTTTTTTCTTTTATAATCGACTCCTTCTCTTTTTCAAGTTTTTTAAGATTATTAGGCACTATGGTAGAATTCAGCCTCAACCTCGAGCCGGCTTCATCCATAACATCTATTGCTTTATCCGGCAAAAATCTATCTGTAATATAACGTTGAGATAAGGTTGCCGATGCCACGAGAGATTCATCTGAAAACTTAACCTGGTGGTGTTCTTCATAACGGTCTCTTAATCCTTTAAGGATTTTAATAGTTTCATCAACGGTCGGCGGGTCAACTAAAATACGCTGAAATCGTCTAGAAAGAGCCGCATCTTTTTCTATATGTTTTCTATATTCGTCAACTGTAGTTGCGCCTATACATTGCATTTCGCCTCTTGCGAGAGCAGGTTTCAGCATATTTGAAGCATCCATTGAACCTTCTGCGGCGCCGGCGCCTATAACTGTATGAAGCTCATCAATAAAAAGAATTATTTTTCCTTTTGAATTGAATATTTCATTCATTGTTCTTTTCAATCGTTGTTCAAACTCTCCACGATATTTTGTCCCTGCTATCATCTGCGCAAGATCAAGCGCCACCACCTTCTTATTCATTAGAATTTCAGGAACATCGTTTGAAGCAATTTTCTGCGCCAGCCCTTCGGCAACGGCTGTTTTTCCTACACCTGCATCACCTACAAGAACAGGATTATTTTTAGTTCGTCTGGAAAGTATTTGTATAATTCTCTGGATTTCGGTATCTCTGCCTATTGTAGGATCGAGTTTTCCTTCTTTTGCTAAATCGCTTAAATTTCTGCTATAAGTATCTAAAGTCGGGGTTTTGGAATCTTTTTTTCCTTTTCCTCCTTCTAAATCACCTGATAAAAAATCGGTGTCTCCAAGAAGATTAAGAATGGTTTCCTTTATCTTTTTATAAGAAAGTTCAGCGTTTTGCATCACCTGAGAAGCTATTCCTTCTGATTCTCTCATCAATCCTAAAAGTATATGTTCTGTCCCTACAAAATTATGACCAAGTTCCTGAGCTTCTTTTATTGCAAGAGAGAGCACTCTTTTTGCTTTTGGAGTTAATGGCCGGTCTCCTGAAAGCAGAACATTATCTCCTTCTCCAACAATGTCAACTACCTGATTTTTAAGTGTTTCATTATCAACATCCAATGCTCTCAAAGTTTCAGCGCAAACACCCTCGTCAAGAGCAAGAAGTCCAAGCAATATATGTTCAGTTCCCACATAATCATGGTTTAGATTTTTTGCTTCTTCCTGCGCAAGAAATATTGCTTTTTGGGCTCTTTTTGTAAATTTATTCATCATATTCCTTCTCCATTATTATATTGTCCTGTTATAAAAGAAAACTCTTCAAGAATCTCTCTTTTTTTTTCCTCCATAATTTTATCTATATGCGATTTAATCCCTTCGTGCATCTCCACCCGCTTGAGGCGGCTTTCTAGTAATTCCTGTTTTTTTATAACATATCTTACAGCGTCAGCTACAGGATCAGGTAATTTTCCATGTTCTAATAACTGAATATCATCACTTGAAAATCCAACACCTATTTTTGCCGGAACGCCAACTGCAGTTGCACCGGCCGGAATATCCCTTATGACAACCGCTCCTGCGCCGACTCTTGCGCCATCCTGAAGAATTACAGGACCTAAAACAATTGCTCCTGCCCCAATCACCACATTATCTTTAAGAGTGGGATGTCTCTTTTTTTTCTCAAGTGATGTGCCACCCAATACAACTCCCTGATATATAAGACAATCTGAACCAATATCAGTTGTTTCTCCTATCACAACGGCGCTTCCATGGTCAATAAAAAACCGGCGCCCTATATTAGCTCCCGGATGGATTTCTATACCTGTCAAAAATTTACTTAATTGAGAGATTAATCTGGCAACTACATGCTCTTTTCTTTTGTAAAACCAGTGCGCTATCCTATGAAACCACAGAGAATGCAATCCTGGATAACACAGTAAAACTTCAAAAGTATTTTTAGCAGCAGGGTCTCTATTAAAAACAGTATTTATATCTTCTTTTATT
>CAZPHG010000004.1:0-15525 GCA_964586585.1 uncultured bacterium
ATCATAACCAATTCCGTCTTCTGAATTATTGATTTTTTCCACAACAACAGAACCTTCTGCTCCGGCATTTAATGCAATCTGCCTAACCGGCGCTTCAAGAACTCTTCTAACTATATTTATGCCTATTTCTTCATCAGCATCGGCACCTTTAAGATCTTTTATATTATCTCTTGCGTGAAGAAGCGCAATCCCGCCACCTGCAATAATACCTTCATCAACAGCAGCACGGGTTGCATTAACAGCGTCTTCTACCTTAAACTTTCTCGCTTTCATTTCGGTTTCGGTAGCTGCTCCGACTTTAATTACAGCAACGCCGCCTGCTAACTTAGCAAGCCGTTCTTCTAATTTTTCGCGATCGTAATCCGAATCACTATCTTCTATCTGACGCTTTAACTGGCTGATTCTTGCTTCAATATCTTTCTTTTCACCCAAACCGCCGACTATTGTTGTATTTTCATTATCAATGCTTACTCTTTTTGCTTTACCGAGCATATTGATATCAGCGCTTTCCAGTTTTACACCGAGTTCTTCGGATATAACCTGTCCATCAGTAAGAATAGCTATATCTTTCAGCATCTCTTTTCTTTTGTCGCCAAATCCGGGCGCTTTTACAGCAATACATTTAAGAGTTCCTCTTAATTTATTCACTACCAATGTAGCTAACGCTTCTCCCTCAACATCTTCTGCTATTATCAGAAAAGGTTTTGCTGATTTAGCTATCTTTTCAAGAAGAGGAAGCATATCCTGCATATTTGATATTTTGCCTTCGGTTATAAGAATGTAAGGGTTTTCTAATACTGCCTGCATTCTTTCTGCATCGGTTACGAAATAAGGAGAAAGGTATCCTCTGTCAAACCGCATACCTTCAACAACTTCTAAAACGGTTTCCGAGCCTTTGCCTTCTTCAACGGATATAACGCCGTCTTTTCCTACCTTCTCCATAGCGTCGGCTATAAGTTCACCGATACTTTTATCAGTAGCAGAAATTGAAGCCACCTGAGCAATTTCTTCACGAGTATCTATTTTTTTTGCTTTTGAACGAATATGTTCAACAACTTTTTTAACCGCTTTATCTATACCACTCTTAATATGTCTTGGATTTGCGCCAGCAGTGATATTTCTGAACCCCTGCTGAATCATTGATCTTCCAAGCACAATAGCAGTTGTCGTACCATCGCCGGCAACATCATTTGTCTTTGAAGCAATTTCTTTAAGAAGCTGCGCTCCCATATTTTCAAATTTATCTTCTAATTCAATTTCCTTGGCTATTGTAACACCATCGGAAGAAATAGTCGGTGAGCCGAAACTTTTATCTAAAATCACCTGACTTCCCTTCGGTCCGAGTGTTATCTGAACCGCATCCGCCATTTTAGCAACGCCTTCTAAAAGTGCGCGTGAAGCGTCATCTTTAAATTTTAACTGTTTTGCCATCTCTTAAAACCTCCTTGCATTAACATTAAGAAAATAGTCTGAATAACTATTTTTTTTTCGCCAAAGCATTTACTTTTTTACACTATTCCGAATATGTCGTCCTCATGCATAATGAGATATTCTTCACCGTCAATTTTTACTTCGGTGCCTGAATACTTCCCATAGAGAACACTATCACCTTTTTTAACATTCATTTCAATTCTATCACCGGTTTCAGTTAACTTACCCGGTCCAACTGCTTCAATTATTCCTTCCTGCGGCTTTTCTTTTGCAGTATCTGGAATAATTATTCCACCTTTTTTTTCTTCTTTCGCTTCCAAGGGTTTTAGTAAAACCCTATCTCCTAATGGTTTTAGATTCATATTATGAACCTCCTTTCATTCTTTACTTTTTTTCCTAACTACTTTAACTATTTAAAGTATTATACACAATTTAAAATATTTGTCAAATTTGTAGGAGCAAAATGAAAATGTTGCTTTGTCAGTTAAAAGTAAATCCTTTTTTGTCAAATTCTGCTTTCATTTCAATATCGGTTCTTGAGTCACAGTCCCATACTTCCTATTTCCATTGATTTAAGAAAATCCTCATTTGATGCAGTTGATCTTGTCTTTTCAAGCATAAGTTCCATTGCCTCTACAACTCCCTGTGGAGTAAGTATCTTTCGTAAAATCCACACTTTATTAAGTTCTTCCTTTGTAAGAAGAAGTTCTTCTTTTCTCGTTCCTGAACGAAATATATCAATTGATGGAAAGACTCTTTTATCTACAAGACGTCTATCTAAATTCACTTCCATATTGCCTGTTCCCTTAAATTCTTCAAATATAACATCATCCATTTTGCTACCGGTTTCTATAAGAGCAGTTGCTATTATTGTTAGACTTCCGCCCTCTTCTATATTTCTGGCTGTTCCAAAAAACATTTTCGGCTTTTGAAGCGCCTGCGAATCAACACCGCCGGTAAGAACTCTTCCGGAAGAAGGAAGAATTGAATTATAAGCGCGCGCAAGCCGTGTAATGGAATCTAAAAGTATTACCACATCATGTTTATGTTCGGCAAGTCTCTTTGCCTTTGCTATAACCATTTCGCTCACCTGTATATGCCTGTGCGCAGGTTCATCAAAAGTTGAACTTATAACCTCTCCCTTTATAGAGCGCTGCATATCCGTTACTTCTTCGGGTCTTTCACCAACAAGAAGCACTATAAGAGTAATTTCAGGATGATTTATGCTAATAGCATTTGATATTTTCTGTAAAAGCATTGTCTTTCCTGCGCGCGGCGGCGACACAATAAGGGATCTTTGTCCTTTTCCTATCGGAGTAAGCAGATTCATTATCCGCATTTCAACTTCTCCAGATGTAGTTTCAAGTTCTATCCTTTCGTGAGAATAAAGCGGAGTAAGATCTTCAAATTTAACCCTATCTCTAATTAACGAAGGATCCTCTCCATTTACTGCTTCTACTTTCAAAAGAGCGTAATAACTTTCTCCATTTTTAGGAGCCCTCACTTCGCCATAGATATCATCGCCCTTTCTTAAAAGAAATTTCTTTATTTGAGACGGCGATATATATATATCTTCAGGACCGCTTATATAGTTGTTGCCTATAGCTCTCAAAAAACCAAACCCATCGGGAAGAATTTCAAGCACGCCTGCTTTGTATAATTTACCTTCGCTATTATTCAGATGCACACATTTTAAAATTTCCATAATTAAATCTTCTTTTTTTAATCTCTTATAATTCTTAATTTTAAGTTTCTTTGCCTCATTATTAAGAGCGCTCACCGTCATCTCTTTTAATTCAGTTATCTTCATTGTTGCCTATTCTCCTTTTTATCGTTTCTATAATTTCCCCAACTTTTTGCTCTACACTTTTCAGATTATATTTAGTGTCTATGACAAAATCTACTTTATTTGTTATCTCAGATTGCGGTATCTGAATTTTTAACCACTTTTCAGCAGTCCGGCGGTCAATTCCACGGTTGCTCATTATTCGCTTTATCCGAATATCTTCATCGCAAACAGTAAGAATTATCACATCAAAATTTAGAAGCAATCCCTTATATTTTTGCTCTGCTTCAAATAATAACGGTACTTCGCAAACAGCAAGACCCTCTCCTTCGCTTTCCCATACGGAAAAAATTTTCAATATTTCGCTTATTATAAGCGGATGACTCATTTCTTCAATTTGTTTTTTGAACTTTTCATCTACTATCAAATCAGCCGCCATTTTTTCTCTATCTAATATGCCGTTTTTTTTCACATATTTATCACCCCATTTATTTTTTATTTTCCTCCAAAGCATTTGCCCCGGCTGCTGAAAACTCCGCATTAATTTATCAGCAGAAATAACTGAAATTTTCATATTTTTAAAAATTTCAGTTACAGTAGTTTTTCCCGAAGAAATATTTCCGGTAATTGCTATTCTTAACATTATTCCCTAATCTCTTCAAGTTCGCCCCAATTTTTCCCTTTTTTAAAATCCACTTTTAACGGAACAGACAACTTTATTGAATTTTCCATTTTATCTTTTATTTTTATTATTATATTTTTTAAATCCGACTCAAAAACTTCAAAAAGTAACTCATCATGTATTTGTAATAAAAGTTTAACTTTTGAATTATTAAACTTAAATTCTTTATTCAGCGAAATCATAGCGGCTTTTATTATATCCGCCGAACTTCCCTGTATAGGAGTATTTATAGCCATTCTTTCAGCGATCTTTCTGCGACTGAAATTTGAACTTTTTATCTCCGGAATATAACGGCGGCGGTTTAAAATTGTAGTAACATATCCTAATTCCCGCGAACTTGATACTATTTCTTCCATATAATTTTTAACCCCGAGATATTTTATAAAATACTTTTCAATAAATTCTTTTGCCTCTGTTTCCGTCAAATCCGCCCTCTTTGATAACCCCCACGATGACATACCATATACAATCCCAAAATTTATGGTTTTTGCCTTTTTACGCATTTTATCTGTAACTTTTTGTTCATCTACTTCAAAAATTTTAGAAGCAGTTATCTTATGTATATCTTTTCCTTCGTTAAAACTTTTTGTAAGATTTTCATCTCCCGAAATATGCGCAAGCGCTCTTAAATCTATCTGTGAATAATCTGCACTTAAAAAAATTTTTTCACTTTCCGGAACAAATGCCTTTCTTATTAAACAACCATCCTGCGTTTTAACAGGAATATTCTGTAAATTTGGATTGCTTGAAGAAAGTCTTCCTGTTGCTGTTCCCGCTATATTAAAAGTAGTATTCACTGTTATGATAGAAGTATCCGATTCTCCTATAAGCGGCAAAATATAAGTTGACAGCAGTTTTTGTAAACTCCTATATATAAGAATTGTTTCAGGAAGCGGATGAACTGATTTTAATTCAGTTAATACATCTTCTGCTGTTGAAAAACCGCTTTTTGTTTTCCGCAGCGGATTTAGTCCTAATTTTTCAAATAATATATTAGCAAGCTGTTTTGAAGAATTTATGTTAAATGTTTCACCGGCAATCTCAAAAATTTCGCTTTCAATCAATCTCAATTTTTTTTTGAATTCCATTTTAACTAATTTCATTTGTTCGGTATCTAATTTTATTCCTATTAATTCCATTTCTGCAAGAATTTTTGCTAACGGCATTTCAATTTCACAAAACAATTTTTCTAAATTTTGCTGAACTATTTTTTTTTGTAGTACTTTTTTTAATTTGAAAATCGCTACGATTCTGCCTGAAACTAATTTTGCAAAATCTTCTATTCTCACATTATCTGAATTTTGAGCATATTCATCGGGAAACATATCAATATATCTTGCGCAAACTTCTTTAAGTTCTTTGGATACATTGTCGGCATTTAATATATATTCTGCCGTTATTATATCAAAATCCATGCGGGCAATAGTTAAACCGCATTCTTTAAAATATTTATAAACATTTTTTAAGTCATAGGCGATGAATTTTCTATTATCATTAAGAAGATGTTTTTTAAACACTTCCATTATTTCATTTTGATCCATTTGTTCTGCAACACCTAAATAACTGTGCGATATAGGAATATAAACAACTTTAGTTGGATCAAAACTTATTCCTATTCCAAGTATTTCTTTCGAATCTCTAAAATAAATTTCTACCGCCACTTCTTCTAGCGGAATGTCTGCCCCCGAATGTTTGTTTTCATTTAAATAATTTTTCAAAATTTTACTATCAGTTATAATCAGCGCCGACGGAATGTCCGCTTCTTTTCTTTTATCTATTTCAACCCAATCGAATAAAATATTTCTGAAATTCAGTTTAATTAATTCTTTACGCAAACTATTTATATTCGGTTCTTTTCGCAGGCAGTCGTCAACAGTTATTGAAAGATCCATATTTTTAACCAATGTTACTAATCTTCTTGTCATATAGCCGTCTTCTTTAAAATTTTTTAATTTTGCAGCTGTTTTTTCATCTATTTTATTAACATTACTATAAATCTCATCGAGATTTGAAAATTTATTTAAAAGTTTTAACGCTGTTACAGGGCCTATTCCTCTCACACCCGGTAAATTATCTGATTTATCTCCGATAAGAGCAAGATAATCAATAATCTGATTAGGAAAAACACCTATTTCTTCTTTTACTTTTGCTTCATCAAAATCAATTTTTTTCATATCGTTTATAACTTTTACATTTCCACTGATAAGCTGCAGCATATCTTTATCGCCGGTAACAATAGAAACCTGCATATTCTCTGCTTGCGCAAGCCGGACGCAGGACGCAATAATATCATCTGCTTCAAAACCTTCACAATCAATAAATTTTATATTTAACGCCCTTAAAATGGCAAAGACCTTTGGAAACTGTTCGGTAAGTTCTGAATCAGTTTTCTTTCTGGTAGATTTATAATCAATAAAATCCTTATGCCGAAAAGTAGGTTTCGGATTGTCAAACGCCACTAAAATATGCGACGGCTGCTGGTGGGCTATTATTTTCTTAATCATTTTAAGAAACCCATATACAGCATTAACTGTATTGCCCGAAGCATCGGTTAATCTTGGAATTGCATGATACGCTCTATGAATGTATGCATTACCATCAATTAGTACAAATTTTTTCTTTTTCATTTAATAAGGATACTTTACCCTGACAATTTATATTTTGGAAGCATATTTTGAAAAGATGTTAAATTGTATAAAAAAAATTTTACTTTGTCAAATTTAAAAAAGTAACGTTAGCATTTTTCTGAAAAACAAATTTCATAAAACCGATAATCTGATAAGTAAATATTAAAAGAAATAAAACATACAGTATAAACAATATTGTCTTTCCGCTTTTAAGATATGTCCTTATAGCGTAATTGCTGTTATAAGCAAAAAACAACAGCAATAATACTACAATCAGCAAAATTAATAATGTGTTGGAAATTAAAACCTCGCACTTACTTCTGCTGTTATCAATCTCGTATTTTCATCGCTAATATAACCGTCATATTCAGGTTCGGGATCAAAAATCGTGTGGGTAATATTAAACTTTACTGAATTATACTCGTATGATGCACCAAAAGTTATTGACCCTCCAAGAGGGAAAGACGGATAATGTCCGCTAAAAGTAGAACGTATCATATACACATCAATTTTATCCAATACTTTAGCGTAAAGCCCGGTTCTCATTACTGAAAGATTAGCTATGGAATTAGAAAGAGTTATATCAGAAATCTCACCATCCTTCATTCTAAACTCTCTATTCTGACCATAAAAATAGCCTATAAATTCAGATTCGACACTGGAAAGAATTGGAAGAAATCCCCGCTCATCATCATTTGGATCGCCGCTTCCGACAATATATCTTATCCAGGCTCCTCCTCTTCCAAACGGCTCTACTACCCCCTCAAATCTTCCATAAGCGCCGAATGCATGGCCGCTAAATCCTACGCCGCCCTTTTCGCCTCTCATTAAATAGCCGAATAGCGAATATTCTATTCCCCTATACATATTTCTAATGAAACTTCCGCCATATATTGTTCTTCTCACTTTTGCCGATGATTCATATTCTTCAAATGTATAATTCAGAGATACTTTGTTTACGCCGAAATTTCTGAAAATCCGCACACCGTGTCCTTTTATTTGCGATATACCAAGAAGTTCATTTCTTGTCCATAAGTGATACGCTTCAACAAATATCTCATGTGGCGCAGTTGCCTCAATTAATATAGCGGGAAATCCCTTTTGATTATCATTTAAAAGAATTCCATCAAGCCACGATAGGGAAAGTTTTCCTATACTTAACGATAGAGGTAAATCGTGAAGTTCATTTATTCTTATATATGCACTCTCAAAGTAAGGGATTAGGTTTGGAATTTTTGCGTTTTCAAATATGACAAACGTTGCTGTAGAGTTCAAAATACCCGCAGAATGCAATTTTATTCCTACTTCTATATTATCTTTAAGATAACCTGTAAGATAGAATTTTATCCGCTGTCTGAATTCTGAAGGAATTACAGCACCTTTTCTTTCTTCAAAGCGGTATTCAAAATTAATTTCATTACCTATATCTAAAGTAATAGCACTCACTAATTGAATATTGCAAAAAATAACTAACAGAAAAATAATAATTAATATTTTTTTATTCATACTTTAAGATTATATTTAAAATATTTCTTTTTGCAAATTTTTTATTTATTCGGAGAAGTTATTACTGTAAGAGAGTTTTTGAAATATTTTTGAACTGCTCTTTCAATATCGCTTCTTTTGACATCTTTTATCATTTCAAGATATTTATTATCAAAGTCATATCCAAAACCAAAAATTTCATTTAAAGCATAATTCTGCGACTGCGCTACGGGCGTCTGAAGAGAAAGTTGATGTGCCGTTATAATCTGGTCTTTTGCTTTTTTTATTTCTTCATCGCTAAACTTATAATTTCTTAAATCTTCTATCACATCTTTGATTATCTTTTCCGTTTCGGCAAGCTTCTCCGGATTTGTCGCGGCAAATATTGCAAAACAGCCTGATTTTATGAAATTTAAATTATACGCATGCACTACATATACAAGTTCTTTTTCTCTTAATCTCTCATGCAGCCATCCTGACGGAAAACTACCGACTGATATAATGACATCTATTATATCAATTACTGCTCTCTCATTATGTTCAAATAAAGTAACAGTCGGAAACCCTTTAAAGATTGTTGATATCTCCTTTTGTGTGGAATATTTTTTAGAAATATCTTGTTCAAGAACTATAAAACTTTTTTCATAATCAGGCAGTGACTTTTTCTCTGAAAAACCTGAAAAAAGTGATTTTATTTCATTTTCCATATCACTAAAATTAAAATCACCTACTACGCTTATAACCATATTGGAAGGTATTACAAATTCGCTATGAATCTTCATTAAAAGTTCTCTTGATATATTTTTTACGCTTTCTACGGTTCCTAAACTGCTATGTATATATGGAGTATTTTCAGGAAAAATATGTTTTTTAAAATTTAAAAACGCCTCTGTCTGCCAATCGTTATTCTGCTGCTCAATTGCATCAATTGTAAATCTTTTTGCTTTTTGAAATTCTTTTTCATTAAAAATCGGCTTTTCAATAATTTGATAAATTAACTTCAAAATTGTTGCATAATCATCTTTAAGAGATACTGCCCGTATATAAAATGTATTATTCCCGGCTGATGCTGAGAAACTTGCTCCTCTTCTTTCAAATTCTCTTGACAGTTCTTCACGCGTATATTTTTCAGTTCCCCGTGAAAGCATTGAAGCGAGCATATTAAATGCTCCATCTGTATTATAATGTTTATTGTAAGTAGCGCCGCCTTTTAAAAATAAAGAATAACTGATAACGGATATATCGGGTATTTTTTTAAATATAATTTTTATACCGTTATCTAAGATAATTTTTTTAGTTTCTTCTTCCTTTTGCGTTATAATTTTTTCGTCAACGGCTTTTTGAGCATCAAAATTAGTCACAACTGTTTTCACATAGCGGTCTAAATTAAGATATTTAACTGCGGCGGCTTGGACTTCTGAAGCAGAAACCTTTTTAATTTCTTCTACATATTTTTTAGAAAAATTCACATCATTAGCGGATATATAATCTATCACTATTGCTGATGTTCTGCCTGTAATTGATGTTTTTTCAAAAAGATATGATGAAAGAACAAGATTTTTTGCCAGTTGCAGTTCATTTTCTGAAACTCCGTTTTTTTGTATATCAGCAATAATTTTAAGTATCTCCTTTACAACTTCATTTTCATTTTTATCCTTAAAAAGAGCAAGGACAGAAAACTCTCCTCTTCCATAAGACGGTGTGTGAGAATAAGAATCAATTGAATTTACCAACTCTTTTTCTTCTTTTATAATCCTGTTCAATCTGGAACTTCTACCACTGCTTAATATCTCGCTTAATAAATCCAAAGAATAAAGATCTTCGCCCGTGAGAGGTATAGTGAGCCAGGAAATATTGATATAACTTCCTTCTATATCTCTTGTCGTGCGTTTTTCTCTTATATTCAAAATATCAGGTTCTATGGGTAGTGTCGGTTTCTGAAAAATATTTCTTTCGTAATGAGAAAAATTTTTCTGTAAGATTTCTTTTATTTTATCTGTTTTAACATTTCCGCCAATTACAATTACAGCATTATTCGGCGCATATTTTTTTGAATAGTAATTTTTGACATCCTCATAAGTTATCTTTTCAAATAATTTTCTATAACCAATTACAGGAAATCTTGCAGGGTGTATTTTATAAAGATTTTCTAATGTAAGTTGATAGAGAACTCGCTCCGGCTCTTCTAATGATTTTTCTATTTCTCTTGATATAACTCCACGCTCTCTTTTAAATGCTTTTTGGGTAATTTTATTTTCAAAAACAAGCTCTCCAAGCAGAGATATTGCTTCTTCATAAAATTTTTTTACCGTAGTGATATGGTAAGCAGTATGATCTTTTGTTACATAAGCGTTAAAAGCATTGCCGAATTTTATCATAAGTTCATCTACTTCTTTTTTTGATTTCCTTAAAGTCGGACCCTCTGCTGTAAGATGTTCCAATAGATGCGAAATACCCGACCCCCAAAAATCTTCTTCATATATACTGCCGGTTTGGACATACATTCTTATTTCCACAACATCGCTTTTATTATTCTCCCAGATAATATAAGTAAGTCCATTATCCAATTCATTTAGTGTAATCGCTTTAAGAGCATTTACACCCCCTAATAAGATTTTATTCATAATTTGCGTTTTCCAATAACTCTGTTCAATTCATCTACATCTATCAAAGTATTTACGCAGGGTCCGTTCGGTCGAGAATTTTTCAAAGCAAATACCGGTATTTTAAGCGCTTGCTTTATTCCGGCGATAAGTTCCTGTTCGCAAGCTACTGCTATTATAGTATCGGGACGAATCTCTTTCACTTTCTTTATAGCAAGTCTGCCGCCGCCGACAACATACATCTCAAGAGCAGTAGGATTTTCCATATCAAGAAGAGATGGAATCTGACACTTTCCGCATTTTTTGCAATTATTTATGTTTTTCAACACATTACATGGACATTCAGAATTTTGCACGCATTTCGGCAGAAGAAGCAATATTTTCCCTTTTGGGCTTTTAATAAAATTATTATTCATCTCAATAAAATAGCCCATAACGGTATCGCTGTCAATACCGAATAATTTCACTATAACTAATTCAATTTTAAGTGAAATATTTATCAGCAGCCATTTTTTTAATTTCACAGGAAGAGGAAAAAATCTACTTATATTTATTGAAGCAGTTAATCCATTTAAGGCAACAATTATATAAAATGCACCTGCTATATCTAAAGGAATGCTTCTTAAGGCTGCAACTAATATAATACCGCCAAAAAGTATTAAAATATGCGATATTTGTGTAATAAGTTTCATTATATAAGATGTTGTCCTTCTTTAACAGGATTGCCTGCTAAAAACTGAGCAACATCCATTATTTTTTTTCCTTCTTTTTGAATTTTAAGTATTTCTATACCACCATTTGCGGAAGGGCCGCTCCCGAATGCAGAAATTGTAAAACTTTTTTTTGTTACTTCAACTACAATACCGGCGATTTGCTCCGCTAAAAAACGACGCTTATTTGTCGTTTTTTTCCTCGCTCCGCAATGTCCGCTCCAAGAATCGCAAAAAGATATATTTGTTTTTCTTGCCTGAATAATTTTCAATTTCATTTTACTATCTTTAAAACTTGTCCAGCAACCCGGTTCAGGACTCATTGCTCTGATTCTCGCAATTATTTCATCTGCTGAGAGATTCCAATCTATTAAACATATTTTCTTATCTATTTTTGATGCGTAATCAAAACCGCTTACATCTCCTTGCGGTACATATTTTATATTCTTGCCGGTATATATGGTTTCAAGGAATTTTTTCACTAAATCCACGCCTTCATTTGTAAGATTTTCTTTTAATATCCCATAATTATATTCTTCTATTATAGTAGTTTCTTTTTTTAAGACAATTTCTCCTTTATCAATTTCTTCATTCATTTTTATTAGAGTTACACCTGTTTCGGTATATCCTTTCAATAACGCCCACCTCACAGGTTCCGGTCCTCTTAAATCAGGAAGAAGCGAGTAATGTATATTAAAGGAACCTAATCGCGGTATATTTAAAACTTCCGAAGATAATATTTGCCCAAAATCAACTACTATTATTATATCAGCTGAAATTTCTTTTAACACTTTTATAGATAAAAAAGAATTTACACTTTCGGGTTGAAAAACGCATATTTTTTTCTGGTCACAGAATTCTGCCACTTTTGCTTTCACAGGAAATTTCCTATGTCCTCTGCCACGTGGTCTATCAGGATTTGTTACAATAAGTGAAAGTTTGACAAAATTCAACTGTTTAAAATATTTAATATAATCGCAGCCGGTATCTGTGGATGTCATTAAAATTATTTTAAGTTGCGGTAAAATTTTTGTATTCATCATCATAATTTTTTCTTCATTTTTTTATTATACCTTGCTTTCAGCAGACACCACAATTTTTTAGGTAAATTCAATCTATCTATAAATAGTATTCCGTTTAAATGGTCAATTTCATGCTGTATTACTATTGCCAAAAGCCCATCCGCTTCAATTATTTTTTTTTCTCCTTCAATCCCTGTTTCAACTTTTATAAATGCCGCACGCGGCACAAAAGAAGTAATACCTTTGATACTCAGACAACCTTCTTCTATTGACTGCTTGCCTTTTGTTTCTAAAATAACAGGATTTATTAAAAATAACGGTTTATCTCCTGTGGCTTTTTCAGATACAACAGCAATTTTTCTTGAAATTCCAATTTGGCAGGCAGCAAGTCCGATACCTGAATAATTTATCATTTTGTCAATAAGCGTCGGTTTCAACTTTTCCGCTTCTTCATAAGTTACATCATTAGTTTTTATTCTTAGTATCGGATTGGGATAAATTTTTATAGTCATAACATATCCTGCGGGTCAATATCAATTTTAAGATGCCTTGCAAAAGTTTTTTTAACAAGCATTTCTCTTAAAATTTTTTTTATTTTTTCATTTTTATGTTTCAAAAGAATCTGCCAGCGAAAATTGTTGCGAACTTTGTATCTTAAAGCAGGAGCAGGTCCAAGAATCGTTACATCTTTTACTTTTTCCGTTAAATAATTACTGAATTTCTCTATGTTCTTTTTTGCAGTTTTTTCATTTTTATGCGAACTTATTATATTTATCAGTTTTGAAAACGGCGGAAAATCAGATTCTTCTCTTATCTTGATTTCTTTTTCATAAAATTTTGAAAAATCTTTCTCAAAAAGCAATCTAATAGAGTAATGGTCTATATTAAATGCCTGTATTATAAATTTTCCGCGGTCTTTTCCTCTACCAGTTCTTCCACCTAACTGTTTTAAAATAGAATAAGTTTTTTCTGATGCTCTGAAATCAGGCATCATAAGCGAAGCATCGCTATTTATCGCTCCTACAAGAGAAACATCGGGAAAATCCCAGCCCTTAGTTAATATCTGTGTGCCTACCATAATATCATATTTTTTATTTTTAAATTTTCTAAAAATATTTTCAGCGGTTCCCTTTTTTGAAGTTGTATCATTATCCATACGAATGATTCGGGCATCGGAGAAAATTTTCTGCAACGCCTGCTCAACTCTTTGAGTTCCCCAACTTACATATTTAAATACCCGACCGCCGCAAAATAAACAGTCATCACCCATACTCTTTTTATACCCGCATAAATGACAAATTAAATTATCAAACATTTTATCTGAATGATAAATTAATGAAACATTACAATTTTTACATTTTACATTTTCACCGCAATTTTTACAAATAACAAAAGGAGCATAACCCCGCCTGTTAATAAAAATAATAATTTGTTTCTTCTTTTTAAGTGTTTTTTCTATTTCTTCAAGCAGATATTTAGAAAAAATACTGCTCTGGGAACGAAGCAACCGCTCTTCTTTCATATTAACGATTACCACTTCCGGAAATTCCTTAATATGTATCTTTTGAGAGATACCTATATAGTGAATTATATTTTTAGCGGCGCGATAAAAAGTTTCAATTGATGGAGTAGCGCTGGATAAAAGAAGAATTGCATTTTCAATCTCACAGCGTTTTTCCGCGATCCATCTGGCATCATAATAAGGTGAATTATTTTCTTTATAAGTTGCATCCTGTTCTTCATCTACAATTATTGCTCCAAGATTTGGAAACGGCGCAAAAACAGCAGACCGAGGACCTATTAATATATCAATCCCGCCGTTTCTAATACGATTTATACAATCCATTTTTTCAGCAACTGAAATTCGGGAGTGCCATACCGCAATTTTTTCCTGATTAAATCTTTCCTTAAAAGAACTAATCATTTGGGATGTTATAGATATTTCAGGCACAAGCATTATAACCTGTTTTGAAGAATTTATCAAAGATGAAATTAATTGCTGATATACTTCTGTCTTTCCGCTGTCTGTAACACCGTGCAGAAGAAATTTATGAGATTGCTTTAAAGAAGATTTTAATAGCAATTCTTTTAGCGCTTCGTTCTGTTGTCCGTATAAAAGAAAAGGAGTTGTTTTTTTAATTTTTTCGGCAGGTTGGACAGTATTTCTTCTTGCCCTTTTAAGCGGTTTTAAGAATTCAGGTAAAATTGACGAATACACTTCTCCCGGAGACACTATATAATAACTCTCCATAAAAGAAGCAAGTTTCATAAGCCCCTCTGTTAAAATAGGAGTTTCATCTATTATTTTTTCTATCTCTTTTATTTTATAAGCAGTTTTAGGATAGCAATCCAACACTTCTACAACATATCCTACCCGCATTGTTCTTCCGAAAGCAACTCTCACTCTGCTTCCTTTTTGGACATCTGATTTAGAAGAATAAATAAATGTCTTAAACAGCGGTATGGCAATCGCTATTCTTAAATATTTCAAAGGAACGATTTGACAAATTTCAGATCATTAAAAACATGCCTTTTTTTAGACGGGTCTCTAAGCAGATAGGCAGGATGATAAGTTGGAATCACTACAACTGTTTTATTTCCAAACTTTGCATCAAATCTTTTTCCTCTCAATTCAGATATTCCTTTAGATACATGTTCGCTACCGGCGTAATGTAAAATGGTTTTTGCCGCAGGTGAACCTAATGTTACAATTAATTTTGGATTTATAACATCAATCTGTTTAATCAAATAAAGTTCCATACATCTTTCTGATTCCTGTCTGGTAGGTGGGCGGTCATTTCCTCTTTTTTGCGGGTTGAGCGGATCTTTCATCGGATGGCATTTTACAATATTTGTAATATATACATCGCTACGGTTTAATTTTAATGTTGTTTCAATAATTTTAGTTAAAAGCATTCCCGCCCGACCTATAAATACTTCGCCTTTGTGGTCTTCCATATATCCGGGTCCCTCTCCTATAAAAAGTAAATCAGCTTTTTCCGAACCGTTTCCAAAGCATGAATTAAGCCGATATTTTCCAAGCAGACATTTGCGGCATGCAGCAACTTCTTTGTTTAATTCTTCAAATGCATTAATTATTGTTTTCGTTTCTGTGTTGTTCACCCAGAAGCCTTCTTCACCGAGAGCTTTTTTAGAGAGGCAATAATTTACAAATAGTT
>CAZPHG010000005.1:0-15384 GCA_964586585.1 uncultured bacterium
ACAAAAAAATTGTGGCTCTTACATTTTAGGGTAATCTTTGGATTGGAAAAGACTAGGATTTGAAAAAACATTTAAAATTTCTTAAAATAAAAAAATGGAAATAATAACCACAAATTTAAATAAATATTTTTTTTATTTCGAAACCGATAAAATAGATGCTCAAAATTTCCAATCGTATTATTTCAATAATCCCATAAAAGTAATATCATTTCATAATCCAAAAGATATGAAAGAGTTTTTTGTTTTAATTGAAAAATTATCTAAACAATATTACTTGGCAGGATTTTTTAGTTATGAATTAGGTTATCTTTTTGAAAAATCGTTTGTCTCTGAAAAAAAATCTCTTTTTCCTTATGCTCTCTTTGGCGTATTTGAAAAACCTGCTATATATAACCATAAGAAAGAAAAATTTATAACAGGTGGAATGTCCACTGCCAGCGGAATGGGCGGAATGTCCGCTTATTACCAAATAAAAAATTTAAGATATAATATCAAAAAAGAAGAATATTTCAAAAATATAAATTCAATAAAAAAATTAATTGTATCAGGCGATACATACCAGATTAATTATTCTATGAAATGTAAATTTAATTTTTCAGGTTCGCCATTTTGCTTATATAGTGATTTAAAGAAAAAACAGAGGGTATCTTACAGCGTGTTTGCCTCTGTCGGCGATTACTCGATTCTTTCTTTTTCGCCGGAACTTTTTTTTGATAAAAAAGGCGAAGTCATTAAGATGAAACCAATGAAAGGAACGGTAAAAAGAGGGTTTAATAGCGAACGGGATAATATAAATAAAAAATTTCTTGAAAATGATACAAAAAACAGAAGCGAAAATATAATGATAGTTGACTTGTTAAGAAACGACTTATCAAAAATATCCGCATCAGGAACGGTAAAAACGGCAAATCTTTTTAATGTTGAAAAATATAATACTCTTTATCAAATGACTTCTTCAATTGAAAGTCGGCTTAAAAAAAATTTAACTATATATGAAATAATTAAAAACATCTTTCCATCGGGATCCATTACAGGCGCTCCAAAAATATCAAGTATGAAAATAATAAAAAATTTAGAGAAAGAAGAAAGAAAAATATATACTGGCGCGTTAGGATTCTTTTGTCCTGATAATTCGGCAAAATTTAATGTTGCGATAAGAACTATACTTATTAACGGAAATGTTGCTGGCAGCGGACATTGCGGAGCGTTAAGAAAAACGACACACAAGCGTCGTTTTTTAGCGGAGCAAATCGCAGAGATGGGAGTAGGCGGCGGTATTGTATATGATTCTACTAAAAAAGATGAGTTTGCGGAATGTAAATTAAAAGCGCAATTTTTAAGGGGTTGTAAATGAAGTTTAAATTAATAGAAACAATGTTTTTTGTCCGCAGTCATAACTATAAAAGGATGAGTCATCTTCAGCTTCATTTGAAAAGATTAAAAGATAGCGCAAAATACTTTGATTTTAATTTTAACGAGAATGTGCTGCTATTAAAATTAAAAAATTTGCAATCTTTTCTAAAAAATGGAAAATATAAAATAAGAGTTTTACTTGATAAAGAAGGTGGCATAGAAATAGAGCATAAAAAATTAAATAATATAAAAAATTGTTACAAATTAAAAGTAATAAAACAATCCACATCAAGCGCCGATATTTTTTTATATCATAAAACAACTCAAAGAAAACTCTATGAAAAAGAACTTAAAAAAGCAAGAGTCTCTAAATTTTTTGATGTGATATTCAGAAATGAAAAAGCCGAGATAACGGAAGGTGCGATAACAAATATTTATATAAAAAAAGCCGGAATTTTTTATACGCCACCTGTTGGTTGCGGGCTATTAAACGGAATTATTCGCCGGATGGTATTAAGGAAAAAAAATATTATAGAAAAAATTCTTTTTGAAAATGATATAATAAACGCAGATGAGGTATATATTTCAAATTCCATTATAGGATTTAAAAAAGCAATAATTAAATGAAAATAACTTTAGCACAATTAAATCCGACAGTTGCCGATATAGAAGGCAATGTTGAAAAAATTAAAAATATATTAGCAAAATATGATTCTAATACGGATTTAATTGTCTTTTCAGAACTTTTTTTAACAGGATATCCGCCGAGAGATTTGCTTGAAAGTTCTGATTTTATAAAAAGAGTAAATTCCGCCATAAAACAAATTGTTGAATTTTCTTCAAAAAAACAGGCAGCAATAATTGTCGGAGTTCCGCTTCCAACATTAAAAAATACATATAAACCGCTTTATAATTCCGCTATTCTTATTTATAATGGAAAGATACTTTTTCAGATAAATAAATCGCTTTTACCTGCTTATGATATATTTGATGAAGAGAGATATTTCAGCGATTCAGGGGAAGTTCAGACAATTAAATTCAAAGATGAAGTGTTAGGAATTTCTATATGCGAGGATATGTGTGCGGAAACGGAAGAATCGTTTAATCCGATTCAGATTCTTGCCGATAAAGGAGCAACTATATTAATAAATATTTCCGCATCGCCGTTTTATGCCGGAAAACCTTTAGAAAGATATGAAATATTAAAAAAATATTCAATGAAACATCATATTGGATTTATATTTGTAAATCAGGTTGGGGCAAATGATGAATTAATTTTTGATGGAACAAGTATGTTTATAGATAAAAACGGAAATTGCGTTAAAATATTATCATTATTTGAAGAAGAAATTTATACAGTTGACACAAAAAGCAGAAGAATTGCTGATTTTGTCCCCTGCGCTAAAATAAAATCAATTTATAACGCTCTGATTATCGGAGTCCGGGATTATATGAACAAGTGTAATTTTTCTAAAGCTGTTATAGGTCTTTCCGGCGGAATGGATTCAGCACTTACCGCTAAAATAGCAGTGGATGCAATAGGAAGCGAAAATGTAATAGCCGTCAGTATGCCGTCACCTTATACTACAAATGAAAGCATTGAATACGCCAATGAACTTTCCGAAAATCTTAATATTCGTTTATTGACTATTCCGATATCGGATATATACGAATCATATAAGGAAACGCTCAACGATGAACTGAAATTAAAAGATGAAATTAATATAACACTTCAAAATATACAGGCAAGGATAAGAGGAAATATACTGATGTCGCTATCAAATACATATGGTTATCTGGTGCTTTCAACCGGGAATAAAAGCGAACTATCAGTAGGATATTCTACTTTATATGGCGATCTTGCAGGCGGGCTTGCTGTAATTTCCGATGTTCCAAAAACTCTTGTTTATGAAATTGCCGACTATATAAACAAAGATAAAGAAATTATTCCATTTAATATAATAAAGAGAGCGCCGACTGCGGAACTTAAACCCAATCAATTAGATAAGGATACTTTACCGCCGTATGATATTTTAGATGAAATACTATTTTATTATATAGAAAAAAATCTTTCAGCCGCTGATATTTATAAAAAAGGTTTTAATAAAGAAGAAGTGAACTGGGTAATAAAATCTGTAAATAAGAATGAATACAAAAGAAGACAAGCCCCTTTAGGATTAAGAGTGACGACAAAAGCATTCGGCATTGGCAGAAGAATGCCTGTTGCGGCAAAATTGACATAAATTACTAAAAGTGATAGTATCATCTATGGAATTATGAATAAAAGAAAAATAAAATTAAATTTTGTGAAAATTGAGGGCGGCGGAAATGATTTTATTCTCTTTGATATAAGAGGATTAAAGAAAAATAAATTAAACTTCAATAAAATATCGCAATTTATTTGTAGAAGAAAAACAGGTATTGGTGCTGACGGAGTTTTGCTTATTGAAAAAGATAATAATTTAGATTTTACTATGAGAATTTTCAATCCTGACGGCAGCGAAGTGGAAATGTGCGGAAACGGAGCAAGATGTTCTGCTTATTATTTCGGCAAAAAAGAAAGTATAAAAGAAATGAGATTTAATACATTAGCAGGTAATATGAGAGCAAAAATAATAAGAGATAACAATATCAGATTATCTCTTCCGACGCCTACCGATACAGAGTTAGGAATAATAATAGATTTTGCCGATAATCAAATGAGCGTTTCATATATAAATACAGGTGTGCCGCATGTGATTGTCCGGTCAAATAAGATTGATGAACTTGATGTAGAAAAAATCGGAAAAAATATAAGATTTCATATGCGGTTCGCTCCGGAAGGCGCCAATGTGGATTTTGTTGAAGCAATAGATAATTCAACTATAAAAGTACGCACTTATGAAAGAGGCGTTGAAGAAGAAACACTTGCCTGCGGAACGGGGGCTATAGCTTCCGCTATAATTGAAAGTTTAAAAGGAAAAGTAAATTCTCCCGTCCGGGTTTTAACAAAAGGCGGACAAATAATGAAGGTTTATTTTAAGAAGAGCAATGAGCCGGATTTACTTTCTTCGGTATATGATGTTGCTTTAGAAGGTAAAGTAAATAAGGTTTTTGAAGGAATAGCGGAAATTTAGGAGGTGCATAAAATGTTTACAGGTTCTTGTGTGGCGTTGGTAACGCCGTTTAAGGCTGGAGAAGTGGATTATGATACTTTGAAAGAGCTTATAAATTGGCATATTAATGAGGGGACTGATTGTATAGTTCCATGCGGATGCACTGGGGAAGCCGCAACTTTAGAAAGTGAAGAGCACAAAAAAGTAATAAAAACGGTAATAAAAGAAGCGGACGGTAGGGTTAAAGTTATGGCAGGCACCGGTTCTAACTCTACAAGTGAAGCAGTTCAACTGACGGCTTACGCTAAAAAAACAGGCGCTGACGGAGCGTTGATTATTACTCCTTACTATAATAAGCCGACTCAGGAAGGGCTTTACAGACATTATAAAAAGATTGCAGAAAGCGTTGATATTTCTATTTGCTTATATAATGTGCCTTCAAGAACAGGAGTGAATATGCTTCCTGAAACAGTTAGACGGCTTTCAGAGATAGATAATATTACAACCATAAAAGAAGCATCCGGTGATGTCTCTCAATGCGCCGAGATTTTAAGAATATGCGGAAATAATATAACTCTTCTTTCAGGCGATGATTCGCTTACTTATTCTTTAATGGCGCTTGGAGGAAAAGGAGTTATATCGGTTCTTGCAAATGTTATTCCCCGCGAAGTAAAGAGTATGGTTGATTTATTTTTAAAAGGAGACGCGGAAAGTTCCTTGAAACTTCATTATAAGTGGCTGCCGCTTATGGATATATTATTTATAGAAACAAATCCTGCGCCGGTTAAAGAAGCGCTTGGTATAATGGGTAAAATAAAACCGGAACTGCGACTGCCGCTTGTAAATCTTTTAGATTCCAGTCGCGCACAACTTGAAAATGTAATGAAAGAAGTCGGGTTAGGAGTTGCTAATGAATAAAATTAAAATAACAGTTTCAGGAGGAATGGGCAGAATGGGACGCAGAATATGCCGTCTCATTGAAGAAGATAGCTACTTAAAACTTGCTTATATATTAGAATCTGCCAACAATAAGTATTGCGACAAAATTATAGATGGTGTTTCCGTTACGGATAATATAGATGTTGCGGTAGATGTGGCTGATGTGATAATTGATTTTTCCTGTATAGACGCAGCAATGAAAACAATAGATGTTTGCTTAAAAAAGAATAAAAAAATTGTTATAGGCACAACGGGTTTTTCACCTGAACAGTTAAAAGAGATTTCAGAGGCGGCAAAAACTATTCCCATACTTCTTTCACCGAATATGAGTATTGGAATTAATTTAGTATTTAAATTAATTAAAAAGATAACCGCAAATCTTCCCGGCTATGAAAAAGAAATAATAGAGGCGCATCACAATCAAAAAATAGATTCTCCATCAGGGACGGCGTTAAAAATAGCTGAAATTATATCATCGGAAAATGATAAGTTGATTTTTGGAAGAAAAGGCAATCCAGGACCACGGCAAAATAATGAGATTGGTATTCATGCTGTTCGCGGAGGAAATATAATAGGAGACCATACGGTTATGTGGATAGGTCCTTACGAAAAGATTGAACTTTCTCATAGCGCTCAATCGCGTGATGTGTTTGCTTCCGGCGCAATACGTGCGGCGGTGTGGCTTAATGAACAAAAAAGCGGCAGGTTATTTAATATGCAGGATTTAAGCGATGAAATTTGATTATTCGGATAGATTAAAACTTCTTCCGCCATATCTTTTTGTTGAAATTGATAAATTAAAACAAAAAGCAATTGATGACGGTGTAGATGTTATAAATCTTGGGGTAGGCGACTCTGATATTTCTCCGCCGAAAGTAATAAGAGAGGAGCTCAAAACAGCAGTAGATGAGAAAGATAATTTCCAATATCCATTAGGTAAAGGCAAATTAAAATTTAGAACGGCTATAGCAAAGTTTCTTAAAAAAAGATTTAATATTGAAATGAATCCTATGGAGCAAATTCATCCTATGATTGGCTCTAAAGAGGGGATAGCTCATTTTCCGCTTGCTTTTATTAATCCTGGTGATACTGTTTTGATTCCCGAACCTGCTTATCCTGTGTATAATTCAGGCACAATTTTTGCCGGCGGCATTCCTTATTTTATGCCGTTGAAAGAAGTAAACGATTTTTTACCTGATTATTCTCAAATTTCTGTTGAAGTTTTTAAGAGAGCAAAAATGCTCTATATAAATTATCCTAACAATCCCACCGGCGCATCAGCTACAAAAGAGTTTTTTAAAAAAACTGTGGACATTGCGTTTAAGTATAATTTAATAATTGTCCATGATGCTGCATATAGTGAGTTGTATTTTGATACACTGCCTTTGAGTTTTTTTGAAGTTGATGGCGCAAAAGATGTGGGGATAGAATTTCATTCGCTTTCAAAAACATTTTCAATGACGGGTTGGCGAGTAGGTTGGGCGTGCGGAAACGAAAAACTTATAGGGGGACTTTCTATTATAAAGGATAATATTGATTCCGGCGTATTCGGCGCCATTCAGGATGCTGCATCTACTGCACTTGAAAATGACTATTTAAATGAATCTATGCGAGCTACTTATTATAAAAGAGCAAAAATTATGAAAGAGGAGTTGAGAAAAGCAGGTTGGCATATTTTTGATTCAAAAGCGACTTTTTATATCTGGGCAAAGCCGCCGAAAATTGTAAAATCAATTGATGCAGTCCAAAGGATAATAAAAGAAGTAGGAGTAATTTGCACGCCCGGCTCAGGGTTTGGACCTTCAGGAGAAGGGTATGTGAGATTTGCGCTTACAAAAAACGTTGCCCGGATAGAAGAAGCAATCGGAAGATTAAAAAAAATTAAATGGTGAGGGAGGTTTTGTAAAATGAATATAGTGGCGTTATCTCTTGGTTCAAATTTAGGTGATAGGGGTGCTAATATCAAAAAAGCAGTGAAATTGCTTGAAAAAGAGTTTTCTAATGTTAGCAAACATTCTGTAAAATTTAAAAAAAGTAATATGTATGAAACTTTGCCGTTATATTTAGATGATATAGAGCAGGAAAAATATTATAACTGCTGCGTTTGTTTTGAAGCAGAACTTCCTCCTAAAGAAATTTTTAAAATAACAAATAAAATAGAAAAAGAAATGGGACGCAAGCGCCTGCTGCCCAATGCTTCGCGAATTATTGATATTGATATACTTTTTGTAGGCGATAACATAGTGGCTGAAGATAATCTTATTATACCGCATACAGAAATACAGGATAGATTGTTTGTATTAAAGCCGCTATCTGATATAATGAAAGACTTCACGCATCCGATTATTCAGCTAACAGTTGATGACCTGCTGTATGAATGTTCTGATAAAAGTGAAATAAAGAAAGTAGAGGAGTTTTAAAAATGAGTACAGTTGCAAAAATAATTTCGCTGATGATAGTGATAGATGGATTATTTCTATTATTTTTCCCAAGTAGTATTAAAAAAATGATGGAATACTTCAATAAAATTAAAAGTATCAAAAAGCGGTTAATTGGTTTATTACAGTTGGTAATAGGTGTTATTTTGCTTTACCTTACAAGAGTTTATCTTGTCACTCTTCTTCCCCACTGGATTATCGCTGTAACAGGAATAATTTTGCTGCTAAAAGGAATATTTTTATTCGCAGTTCCGACAACCGCAACAAAAGTTGTGGTATGGTATGTAAAAGAAAAAGGGTGCGTTTCTTTAACCGGTTTTATACTGCTTTTAGGCGGAATTATTCTCTTTATTAATCTTTGGGGTTGTTAAATGAATAAAGACCAAGTTGAAAATATTGCCCAGCTTGCCCGTCTGCGGCTTCCGCAAGAAGAAAAAGAAATATTTACAGAGCAGATTTTGAATATACTTGACTGGGTGGACACATTAAAAGAAGCCGATACTGATGGAATAGAGCCAGTACAACCAATGATAGAAAAAGTTGAGCTTGCCGAAGATAAAGTAGAAGAATTTGACAACATTGAAAGTATATTAAATAATGCGCCCGCCAGTAAAAACAACTTATTCAAAGTAAAAAAAGTATTATCCTGATGCTTTCAATTTCCGCTACAGTTCAGAAAATCCGTCGAAGACAGATTTCTGCCTGTGAAGTTTTAAATGAATATGTAAAAAAAATTGCTCAAAATAAACATCTCAATGCGTATGTTACTTTATTTAAAGAACGGGCTTATAATTCGGCAAAAAGGATAGATAAAATAATCCAATCCGGCAACTCTGGCGGCGGTATCTCTGCTAACGAAAAATCCGCTACCGGCCCGCTTGCTGGTATTCCTGTGGCAATAAAAGATAATATGCTGCTTAAAGGGACACCTACAACCTGCGGCTCAAAGATACTTAAAGGATATATCTCTCCTTATACAGCTACTGCGGTAAAGAAACTTGAAGAAGCCGGCGCCGTAATAATAGGAAAAACCAATATGGATGAATTTGCTATGGGTTCTTCAGGCGAAAACTCTGCTTATGGTCCGACTTTAAATCCGCATGATACTAAAAAAATTCCAGGAGGTTCTTCATCAGGGTCAGCTGTTGCGGTTGCTTCAGGTGGAGTAATGGCTTCGCTTGGTTCGGACACGGGTGGTTCAATAAGACAGCCGGCGGCAATGTGCGGAGTAGTTGGAATGAAACCTACTTATGGTCTTGTCTCCCGGTATGGGCTTGTCGCTTTTGCTTCATCGCTTGACCAGATAGGGCAGTTTGCTTCAAATGTAACTGATGCCGCAATTATGCTTTCGGTAATATCCGGTTATGATGCGGCTGATTCCACTAGTTTAAATATAGCGCCTGTTGATTATATGAAAGATTTAAATTGTCCAGTGAAAGGCATTACTTTTGGTATGCCGCAAGAGTATTTTGCGGAAGGGTTATCGGAAGAAATAAAAAATCGGATTCTTGATACGGCGAAAGAACTTGAAAAAGAAGGCGCCGTAATAAAAGAAGTATCTCTTCCATCGGTAAAATACGCGATTGCCGCATATTATATAGTTGCGCCTGCGGAAGCATCTGCTAATCTTGCAAGATATGACGGTGTCCGATATGGAGAGCGAAGTATAAATGGTGAAAATTTAATTGATGTTTATTCTTTCACCAGAGAACAGGGGTTTGGCTCTGAAGTAAAAAGAAGAATAATGATTGGCGCTTATGCGCTTTCATCGGGATATTATGAAGCGTATTACTTAAAGGCGCAAAAAGTCCGAACTTTAATAAAACAGGATTTTGAAAATGTGTTTAAAGAAGTGGATTTGATACTCTCCCCGACAACGCCGGAGACGGCTTTTAATCTCGGCGAAAAAACAGATGACCCGTTAAAAATGTATTTGTCGGATATATATACAATTTCCGCTAATCTTGCGGGCATTCCGGCAATAAGCGTTCCGGCTGGAAATGATTCAAAAGGATTGCCGATAGGCTCGCAGATTACAGGACCATATCTTTCGGAAAAAATTCTTTTAAGAGCAGCAAGAGGGATAGAAAAAATTCATAGTGCCATTTATAAATAAATCATACAATGTAGATGCCGCTGCTGCGGCAGAGGCATCTATTCAAGCCGCCGCCGCAGGTTTGGCAGGCAAAAAATATCAAGTGGTAATAGGACTTGAAGTGCATATTCATTTAAGGACTGCGTCTAAAATATTTTGCCGTTGTGAAAATTTCTTTGGTGGCAAGCCTAATACTCGTATATGCCCTGTTTGCACAGGGCAGCCGGGAGTGCTTCCTGTTGTAAATAAAAATGCTATTTCGTTGGCTGTAAAGGCAGCTTTAGCGTTAGAGTGCAGTATAAACGAAATTTCTATATTTGCCAGAAAACAGTATTTTTACCCTGATATGCCTAAAAATTATCAGATTTCACAGTATGAAATGCCTTTGGCGATAAATGGTGAAATAAATATAAAAGATAAAAAAATTTCCATAACAAGAGTTCATTTAGAAGAAGATGCAGGTAAATTGCTCCACATTAATGAAAATTCTTTTGTTGATTTAAATAGAGCGGGAACGGCGCTTTTAGAGATAGTGAGTGAGCCAGAGATAAATACTCCTTCCGATGCAGGGGAGTATTTGAGAGAACTTAGAAAAATTATGAAATACTGCGGAATAAGTGATTGCGATATGGAAAAAGGGTCGCTTAGATGCGATGCTAATATAAGTTTAAGAAAAAACAGCGCAGCTCCATTAGGAACAAAAGCCGAAGTTAAAAATTTAAATTCTTTCAGGGCGGTTGAAAAAGCGCTTGAATACGAAATAAAAAGACAGGAACAACTTCTTGCGCAAGGCGAAAGAATAATTCAGGAAACCCGCCTTTGGGATGATAAGAATAAAAGGACAATATCTATGAGATCCAAAGAAGAGGCGCACGATTACCGCTACTTTCCCGAACCTGATTTACCGCCTCTTATAATTGAAAAAAAGTGGATAGATGAAATACGAAAAGAAATTCCCGAACTTCCTGCTGAAAAAAGAAAAAGATATATGAGGGATTATAAACTTTCTTATTACGATGCCGATGCGCTTACTTCTGAAAAAGAAGTTGCCGATTATTTTGAAACAGCGGCAAAATGCGTCAGTGTTGAAAAAATAAAAAAGCTTGCTAACTGGATAACCGTAGAACTTATGGCAAAAATTAATGCAGGCGGAATGTCCGCTGCCGGTGCTAAAAGTATTGATTTTAGAAAGCAGCCGATTAAAGCGGATTATATTGCCCAACTTGTCAATCTTATAGAAGACGGAACAATATCAGGTAAGATGGCAAAAGAAGTATTTGAAATAATGTGGGATTCCCGGAAGCCGCCTGATGAGATAATTAAAGAAAAAGGAATGAAGCAGATAACATCTGACGAAATAATTGAATCTTTATGCCGCAAAATAATAGATGAAAACCGCGAAATTGTCAATAAATTTTTAAGCGGAAAAACCGGTGTATTTGGAGCGCTTGTCGGGAAAATAATGAAAGAAACCCGTGGTCAGGCAAATCCCCGCCTTGTAAACGAAATATTAAAACAGTTGATAAGAGATATTGTTGAAAAGAGGGAACCCTAATTTCTTTAATCCAACTTCTCCAAAACATATTAACTTAATTAATCGCTGCTTCTTTATCTGGTGGTTACCATGTCTCTTCCCATTTCAAATATTTTTCAATCTCAAATTTGACTTTAGTGCAAAAATAGATTATTATTTAAAATAAGAAAGGTTTACCTTTTTTATTTACCTGATTCATCTGGTAATCAATCTGTGAATACTAATGGAGTGGGTTTATCTGATCTAATAGAACAGAGGACTTGATAAATAATGCGATATGGATGTAGATAGGAGTTAAAAATGAAAAATTATAAAAGAAAAAAGTTTCTTACAAAAAAAGGCTACCAGTTAAAATTCACTTCGATTATTATACTGGCGATGTTAATGGTTGCTGTAGTTGTAACATTTACATTTTATTGGGATGCAGTTCGCATTTTAAATACTGAGCAGGTTAAGGAATTAATGCACTGGAATAGATATTTGGTGCGTGTGATTCTTTTGCTTGCAGCAGCTTTTTTAAGCGGAATATTTCTTTCTCATAAAATAATAGGTCCTATACATCGACTGGAGGAATCAATGAAAAAATTAAATAACGGTGAATTTGATTTGAATCTAATTCTTCGAAACAATGATGAATTCATGAATCTTTCAATAGAGATGAATGAATTAGCGACAAAATTAAAAAAAATTGTTGAAAAAAATCCCAATATTATCGATGAATTTAAAAAAGAATAAAATAAAGGGCGTTACTTTAATTGAATTAATGATTGTTGTTGCTATTATAAGTATTTTTGCGGTGGCAGCTTTGCCAAAATTTGCCAATTTAATAAATAGGGCAAAAGAATCTTCGGTTAAAGCAAATCTATCCGCGATAAGAAGCGCTATAAGAATATACTATGTTTCAACAGAAGGGCAAGAACCAACTACATTATATCCCGGTATAACGGGTAAATTTATTAAAGAATTGCCAGAAGGAAGAATTCCGCTACATACCGTCACTCCAAATAGCTGGGCTACAAATGTTTCTACATTAATCGGAGACTCTGTTGATAATAATCCTGAGGAAGGCTGGATTTATGATCCTGCCAATATACATGTATTTGTCAATAGTACCAGTGAAGATACTTCAGGGAAGCAAGTCAATACCTGGTAAACCATCAGGGTCGAGTCCATGCTGAATAATTCTTAATCTTATAGCTTGTAAAAATTTGATTTTTGCTTTTTTTCTGTTATTAATTTGTAAATAACTTTTTCCTTTCTTAAAAGTAATATAAGATTTACCACCGCTTATAGATGGATAACTTAATGCAATATTATTGGATGCTTTCCATAAATCATCGTTATAAATATTTACTAACGCAAGTCCTAATCGCGGAAGCCAATAATTATCAAATATATTTAAAGATTTATAAAAATATTTATTAGCGCTGCTGTATTCCCCTATTTTAAGATAATGAATGCCTTTTATATAAAATGATTGAGATATAAAAGGGTCGGTTATTTTAATTAGAGCAAAACTAATTGGAATAAATAATGCCAAACTGAATATTAATTTGTGTGAATTCTTTTTGAAAGAAAAAGAATAGTTAGCGGATGCAGTGAAACTGCCGGCAAGAAGCCAAAATGTTGAAGCAATGAGTGGAATAGAAAGGTTGTATTCAAAAACATTATAAATCAAAACCGATAAAAGAGATATGAAAATAATAGGTGAACTTTTATTTTTAATATTTTTTAAAAGCGTTATTAATAGCCATATTAATCCTATTAGCGAAATAAGTCCTTTTTCTGCAGCAAATTCAATAAAAAACGAATGAATAAACAATGATAAATATTCCGATGAAACAAAAGAAGGCAATATATGAGGAGTACTGCCGCCGCCAAATCCTGTTAATGGATTTGCTATAATCATTTCTATACCGGCTTTTAACCAATGCACGCGTGGTAATATCTCAGGTATTGGTTGTAAAAATATAAAAAGTATAGAAAAAAAAGAAATAATAAATAATATAACCGGTAATTTTTTTGTTAATTTCAGATAAAATAATATTGAAATAATTAAAACAATTGTTCCCCATAGGGATCTTGCTTGGACAAAAGATATTAAAATAAGAATAAAAAAGATGAGCGGTAAAATCTTTATTGTCAAAGATTTTTTTTGAAGCAAAGTATCTAAATATATCGGAATTATAAGTAAAAAAAATCCTATTTTTATATGTGGGTTTGGAAATAAGTTTATCTGAAAGATTAAAGGATAGATAAAATCAAGCACCGCAGCAAGTCCGCCGAGTATCAGAATAAATTTCAGTACTTTATCGCGTTTGTTCTGAAAAAAAGTTGCAGAAATTATAAAAATTAGAAAATAGACAATATAATCGTAAAAAACAGATATAGCTAAAATATGATAATCCGAAAAACATAATGATATAACAATACCGACGGCTAATACTAAAATAGCCGGCTTTTTTATGAATTTTGTTACAACAATTCTGCCGGATAACAAGAACCATAAAGAGAATAGGAACATAATTTGAATAAAGGTTCTTGTCCATAGATCCCAGCCTGCCTGAAAAAGAAGATTAAGTAAAATGGCGGCTATGGGCAGAAAAAATATAAAAGAATTTTTCATCATGATATTATATCATTTTTTTATTATAGAACAAATTTGCATATAATTAAAAAATTTACTATAAAATTAAATTAACGCAGTAGGGTATATTGGCGTTTTTGAAAATGTGTTGAATAGAAGTAATAATTATTAGGAGATATAATATGTCAATAGTAACGATAAAACAGCTTTTGGAAACAGGTGTTCACTTTGGACACTGTACAAGTAATTGGAATCCTAAGATGGATTCTTATATATTCACTTCAAGAAATAAAGTACATATAATTGATCTTGAAAAGACAGTTGAGAAAATAAAAGAGGCATATAATTTTGTTCGCGATAAAGTAGCGGATGGAGGTGTTATTCTTTTTGTGTGTACTAAAAAACAAGCAAACGATTTTGTTGCCGAAGAAGCCAAGCGATGCGGAATGTATTATGTTAATTATAGATGGTGGGGCGGTCAACTCACGAATTTTGAAACTATATCAAAAAGCATAGCTCGTTTAGAAGAACTTCAAACTCTCAAAGAGGACGGATTTTTTGAAACATTATCAAAAAAAGAACTTTCACGAGTTACAAAAGAGATGGCTCGGCTTGTTAGGGGGCTTTCAGGAATAAAGGATATGCGTGCTATTCCTGATATTTTATTTGTCATTGATATAGATCTGGAAGAACTCGCAATTAAAGAGGCAAGAAAATTAAATATTCCAATAGTTGCTCTTGTAGATACAAATTGCAATCCTGACGGTATAGATTTTGTTATTCCGGGAAATGATGATGCTGTAAGAGCAATAAAATTAGTGACTACAATAATTGCAGATGCTGTAACGGAAGGGTTACAGATGCGGGTAGAAGATAAAGAAAGTAAAGAATCTGAAGAAGAACAAATAAATACTAGCGAAGAAAGCGGAAGCATTAAACAGAAAACACATATCGATACAAATAAAACTAAAGAAAAGGAGATTATAGATGAGTCAGATAAATCAGATACAAAAATTGAGGGAATTGACGGGAGTGGGGCTGATGGACTGCAAGAAAGCGTTGTTGAAAAATGAGAATGATTTAGAAAAATCAATAGATTATTTAAGAGAAAAAGGTAAAGCAAAAGCAGCAAAAAAATCACTTAGAAAGGCCTCGGAAGGAATAGTATATTCATATATACATCCCGGCTCAAAACTCGGTGTTCTTGTAGAAATAAACTGTGAAACTGATTTTGTGGCAAGAACAGATGAGTTTAAACATTTAGTGAAAGAGGTTGCGATGCAGATTACAGCAGCAGCGCCGCTATATGTAAAAAGAGAAGAAGTTGTCCAAGAACATATTGA
>CAZPHG010000006.1:0-14582 GCA_964586585.1 uncultured bacterium
ATTTATCATATTTATCATTTTTGTATTATATAAAATAATTAATTAATTTCAATTTGTTGAGATTAAATCATTTGTAAAAAATTTTTATTTAAATTTTTAAATGAGGCAACGATACCCTTTCGTTTAGATTTTTGATGAGGCAATTCGAATTTTTGACAAATTTCTTTCTTTGTTGTATAATATTTTTTGGAGGTGATACTATGTCTAATATAGTTTCTGTTGAAATTAACACAAAACAAATTGAACTGGCTATTGAAAAATTCAGCACTGCTAAAAAAATTAAACTTATGCGCAAACTGGAAAAGGAAACAAGGCAGATAAGATGGGACAATCTTATCTGCAAACTCAGACAACAGTTTGCTAAAAATCCAATATCTGATGATGAAATTACAAAAATATGCGAACAAGTGCGCCAAAAAAGATATGAGAAAGCCAACAAAAACACCTGTTAGAGTAACTATTGATACAAATATTTTTATTAGTATTTTGTTAGGAAGTAAAAATTGCTGTAAAATATTTGAACTTTTTATTGATTCTACAATTGATGTGATTATTTCTTTCCAATTATTTGCTGAACTTAATGAAGTTATCAGGGAAGCAAAATTTAAGCAACTCTTTAAAAGCGAAGATATTAAAAAGTTAAACGACCTTTTAAATGAAGATGCTGAGTGGGTTTTTTCTAATAAAAAAATCGGAATATGTCGTGATATAAAAGATAATATGGTTTTAGAATGTGCCGTTGCCGGTAAGTCGGACTTTATCATCACTGGCGATAAAGACCTGCTTACCTTAAAATCATTCAAAAAAACCCGCATCATAACACCCCATCAATTTTTAAAAATAAAACTTTAAAATTCATTTCATCCCACTCGGAAAATAAAAAAGGCGATCCTGATTTTATATAAAAATTAGAACCGCCCTCTTATTTTAGAACGGTGAACTGTTTTTTCTACAGTGGATGTCCTAAAACCCCCGATATCTGCCGTTATAATCTTATCGGAACATTTAGAACCGATATCCGGCAAGAATAGAGATTACACTATTTTTAATATCCGCCGCATCTCCTACGGTCGGTTTTTCATCAATAGTTGTCAAACCAAGCGTATATCTAACTTCAATTATCATCGCGCTTTCTCCCATCTCTATTTCAACGCCACCGCCTAATGCAAGACCAATATCAAGCGCATTTATATCCTCTATATCTCCATCGCCGCTCATGCCATTCCACTCCCACTCATATGTCGCGCTCATATTTATTCCAATTGCAGGACCTAAGAATACATTTGGATTCACAGTTCCTTCTGATGGAATGTTCAATTTTACTAAAACAGGAATTTCAATTTTGACAAAATCTCAAAAATTTTGTATACAATATTTAATATTAGTTTTTAAAAAAATCAGGAGGTTTCGAAATGGCAGAAAGAGTTTTTAATTTTAATCCGGGTCCTTCCACACTACCACTTGAAGTGCTGGAAGAAGCACAAAAAAATTTAGTAGAATATGGCGATGAAGGTATGTCTATTCTTGAAATGAGCCACAGAAGCGCAGCATTTGATTCTATTATAAATGACTGCGAAAATCGTATAAGAAAAATTATGAATATTGATGACAACTACGATGTTCTTTTTCTACAAGGCGGAGCAAGCTTACAGTTTGCTATGCTGCCTTACAATCTCCTTTTAGAAGGAAAAACAGCCGACTATGTAAACACCGGTTCATGGTCAAAAAAAGCAATAAAAGAGGCTAAAAAATTAGGAAATGTAAATGTTGTTGCAAGTAGTGAAGATAAAAATTTTACCTACATTCCAAAAGATATAAATTTTACCGAAAATACTGCCGGCAGCGGACATTCCGCTGGGAGTAGATATTCTGCCTATGTTCATATTACATCAAATAATACGATAGCAGGCACTCAGTGGCAGACATTTCCCGATATAGATACTCCTCTTGTTTCAGATATGTCAAGCGATATAATGAGCAAAAAAATAGATGTCTCAAAATTTGGTATAATATATGCAGGCATTCAGAAAAATTTAGGACCTGCAGGAGCAACACTTGTTATAATAAGAAAAGACCTTATTGGAATTTGCAACGAAGAGGTTCCTTCTATGCTTAATTATAAAACTCATTCTGAGAAACATTCTCTTTTTAACACGCCGCCCTGCTTTCCTATTTACATTATGCAGCTGGTGCTTAAATATATAGAAAAAATAGGCGGCCTTTCCGAAGTGGAAAAAATAAATTCAAAAAAAGCGGAATTAATTTATAACGCTATAGATGCATCTGAAGGTTTCTTTTTAGGTGCTGCTGAAAAAGAAAGTCGTTCAAAAATGAATATTACTTTTCGTCTTCCAACAGAAGAACTTGAAAAAAAATTCATTAATGAAGCCACAGCAATAAAACTTCACGGACTCAAAGGGCATCGCAATGTCGGCGGCATCAGAGCTTCCTGCTATAACGCTATGCATATGGAAGGCGTGGAAAAACTTGTTGATTTTATGACTGAGTTTAGAAAAAAATAAGGAGATATCATTATGGTAAAAATTTTAATTTCAGACAAATATGCAGCCGAAGGCATAGAAATGCTTTCTTCTCATGAAGGATTTGAAGTTGATGTCCAGATAAGTTTGACAGTTGAAGAAATAAAGAATATTATAAAAGATTATGACGCACTGCTTATCCGCAGTGCCACAAAACCTAACAAAGAAATTCTTGAAAATGCTCATAAATTGAAACTTATAGTAAGGGCAGGCGAAGGCACTGATAACATAGATAAAAGTTTTGCCGCAGAAAAAGGCATTATAGTTGAAAACACACCCGGTCAAAATAGTCACGCAGTTTGCGAACTCACTATCGGACTTCTTTTTTCACTTGCCCGTCATATACCAAAAGCCAATGCTTCTACAAAAAAAGGAAAATGGGAAAAAAAGAAACTTATGGGTACTGAACTCAAAGGAAAAACACTCGGATTAATTGGTTCAGGAAAAATAGGTAGTGATGTAGGTAACACGGCAATAGCGCTTGGTATGAAAGTTATCTGCTATGAGAAGTTACAGGATATTGATTTTGAAAAAGCAACTTTTGATGAACTTTTAATGACATCCGATTTTATAAGTATCCATGTTTCGTTAACGGATGATACTAAAAATATGATAGGAGAACATGAACTTGCAAAAATGAAATCTACCGCATATATTATAAATTGTGCGCGTGGAGGAATTATTGATGAACAAGCAGTTGCTTCGGCAGTTTTAAACGGCAAAATAGCAGGCGCTGCATTTGATTGTTACACAAAAGAGCCGCCGGAAGCGGATAATCCGCTTCTTGAAATAGAAAACATTATCTGTATTCCTCATCTTGGTGCATCTTCAAAAGAGGCACAAGTAAATTGTGCAACCGCAGCTGCAAGACAAGTTATCGCTTATTTTGATAAAAATGAAATTTTAAATAGAGTACAATCGTAGATTAAAACTCACGAAAAATATTAACAACTAATCCGCTCTGAAGTTTAGGTTCAAACCAGGTTGATTTAAGTGGCATAACTTCCCCTTCATTCGCTACGGATATTATATCCGAAGTTATTACCGGATACATTACAAATGCAACTTTAAATTGATTATTATCTACTAATTTTTCAAGTTCTTTTTCGCCGCGAATACCACCTATAAAATCTATTCTTTTATCGCTACGGGGATCTTTAATTCCAAGAATAGAATCAAGTAAATTTTTTTGAAGTATTTCTACATCAAGTCGTTTTACAGGATCGTTTTCGTCGATTAATTTACTCTTTATTTCAAGACAGTACCATTTTCTATTTATATACATTCCGATTTTATGTCTTTTATCCGGAATAGGATTATCGGTTTCACCCACCTTAAAATTATCTGAAATACTATTCAAAAACTCTTCCACCGACATTCCTTTGATATCGGTAATTACGCGATTATAACCCATAATATTTAACTGACTTTCTTCAAATAATACTGCAAGAAAAAATTTAGTTGCCTCCGTCTTCTTTATATTAGCTGACGGACATTCCGCCCTGTTACGGAGGAAGTTTTCAACAGCTGCTTCGCTTCGATGATGACCGTCTGCTATATAAAGTCTATCTAAACTTTTAAAAAATTCTGTTATACTTTTTATATCATTTTCATCATCTACAACCCATAATATATGTCTCACACTATCTGAAGCATTAATATCGGTATCAGGTTTTCTTTTCTGTATCTTTTGAATAATGTTATTTAAATTAGATTTTCCTTCGTTTTTATACATTAAAAAAACAGGTCCCGAATGAGCATTTTGAAATTCTATATGTTTTAACCTAATTTTTACTTTGTCAGGGTTTGTATGCTCATGTTTTTTTATCTTATCATTTATATAATCCTCAGTGGATGCAAGAACAACAATTCCTGTTTGAAAACAGTTTCCTATTTTTTGGCTGTATATATAATAGGACTCCTGTTTTTCTTGTATGAGAATTTTATTATCTATAAGTTTTTTTAGGTTTTCGGCGCCTTTTCTATATATTTTATCACCTGTTAAAATAGTATCTTTATTAAAATCTATCTCAGGTTTTATTACATGAAGAAATGAAATAGGATTTTCTTTTGCTAATTCCCTCGCTTCCTCCGAACTTAATACATCATAAGGCGGTGAGGATACAAAAGAAACTTTTTCCCAGACAGGACGATACCCTTTAAAGTGTCTTATTTCCACCACTATACGAACCGACAGATAGTCTTTGTTTTTGAAATTTCAGAAAATTTTTCTGCAATCTGTCTCAAAAGTGACTGCGAATCAAATGGCTTCACAACATATCCTTCTGCTCCTAACTGCAATCCTTTCATTACTTCCATTTCCTGTCCAAGCGCAGAAAGTATCATTATCGGAATATGACTAGTTGAAGGATTTTCTTTTATATTCATGGTAGCTTCTATCCCATCCATTTTCGGCAGCATTACATCCATAAGTATTAAATCAGGTAATTCCTTCTCAACTGTTTCTACCGCCTCGAATCCATTAACGCAACTGACGACCTCATATTTTTTTCTTTCAAGCATAAATATCAGCAGTTTTAGTGTTGTAGGATCATCTTCTACAACCATTATTTTACTCATTTCTTCTCTCCTTTTTATATTGTTCAAGTATTTTTCCTTCAGAAACGCCAGTTTTAAGTATTCTATGTATCTTCACCATAAAAGAACCTCTGGTAATCCGAAAGTTCTATTATATTATTTACAATATCTTTCAATGTTTCAACAGAAATTATTATCGTTTCTATAAAAGCCCTTTGTTCTGTATTGATTTTTCCGGCTTACCCGTTCAAAAGCATTTCACTGAAACCTTTAATATTTGTAAGCGGTGTTCTTAACTAGTGAGATATCAAAGATATAAATTTTTCTGCTTCTACTCCTATATAATCATAAATATTACGAAATGTCGTGCTATAATCAGCAATATACAAAATTAAGCATAATGCTAATAAAATAACTGCGGCTTGCGGTAAAACAACAAAACATAATGCAATAACAATTGTAATTATTAATTTTACTTTATTTTTTTTGCACATATAGCTATATCTAGCATAAGATTTAATGCATCGCTTTCTCTTATTTCAGATTGTGGTAGTAATTCATAAGGCATTTCTTCTTTTTCCATTGACTCTCTTATCTTTTTTTTAAAAATTTCAAGCGTTATTTCCGATTTCATATCCGGCTCCAAACAAAGAGCTATATCAATATTATTCGTCTTTGCAATATACGCTATTTTATCAAAATTTATATTCATATTAGATATATAATATTGAGCAAAAAACGGTTTAATGTAAAAATTAAATTTCTTTTGCGCTGCAAGTTTATCAAGTTTAACTACAATATTAGAAAATATTTTATCCGCCCCTTCAGGCAGAAAATAACCTGTTTTTATTTCTCTGATATTTTCCTTTTTCTCTCCAATAATTTTATTTTTAAAATTTTCCGGCGCCTCTTCTCTAGTTTTCTCTTTTGGCTGAATTATTTTAGTTTTTTTCTGTTCGAGCGGCGGCGTTTCTATAGGTTCTATTATTTTTTCTTTCGTTATTGGTTCATACTTTTTGCAATTATCACAATAATATCTCTCATGTTTTGATATATACCTAAGAACTGCGCTACAGGCGCTACAGCTTTTCTCTTCATATTGCGGAGGCGGAATATTCGCTACCGATGGATACTGTGGAGTAAACGGCGGTATTACCGTGTCATACATTTGACAAATTTGACAAAACCACTTCTGATACAGCGGCACATAAGTGAGCGGCGAAGCACACTTTACGCATCTCTTTTCAAGTGGCGCGGCTGTAGGAAAAGAAGTTTGTCCGGGTACAGTAAAACCTGCTGATGGAATATCCGTCCCGAAACTCCGAGTAGTTATGGGAGTCGCTCCCGGCGGAATGTCCGCTGCCGGCGGCTTCTGAACCTGTGTTTTTTTTACTTTTTCAATATTTTCTTCAACAGGAAGAATGTTTTTAATTATATCTTTTACTAATTTAAGCGTAATAGCATCGATTGAAAAATCTTTATATGCAAAAATTCTATTTATAATACCTTCTAATTCCCTTATATTTGATGTGAGCTGTTCGGATATATAGTTTAATATCTCTTCAGAAAGTTTAAGTCCTATTTTTAATGATTTGCTTTTTAAGATAATTTTTCTAGTTTCTAAATTAGGCGATTGTACATCAGTGGTTAATCCCCATTCAAAGCGGGATTTCAAACGTTCTTCAAGAATAATAAGTTTTTTAGGCGGCTTATCGGAAGTAATTATTATTTGCTTTCCTATACTATGCATAGCGTTAAATATATGAAAAAACTCTTCTTGAGTTGCCTCCGATTGTTCAAGAAATTGTATATCATCCATTAAAAGAATATCAATCTTCTTATATTTATCTTTCAGTTCCTTTAAATTTCCAAGCTCTATAGCTTCTAAAACTTCGCTTGTAAACTGATCGGTAGAAGAATATAACTCAATATAATCGGAATATTTATTCTTTACATAGTTTCCTATTGCATGCATAAGATGAGTTTTTCCGAGTCCGACACCCCCGTAAATATAAAGAGGATTGTAGTTTTTCCCCGGATTTTCTGCAACCGATTGGCATGCCGCATAAGTAAACCTGGTGCTTGATCCTACAACAAAATTGTCAAATGTATATTTAGGATTTAAATTAGACCTATACTTTACTTTTTTATCTCCGGCAACTGACTCTGTAACTCCCCGGAGTTTCGTGGCGGACATTCCGCCGGCAGCAATCATTGTTTTTTTCACTACTATTTTGTTTAATTGCTCTTTTAATTTATTTTTCATTTCATCGCTGACACAGTATAAATATATCGCCCACTGATATTGATTATCAGTCAAAGGAAATGGCTCGCTGTTTATAACGCTTAATTTTTGAGCAAGATTTTTTATATCATTCTCACTGCTAACAGTACTTAATTTATATCTATTTTTATCTCCCGGACTTGGCGCAGGCTGTAGAAAATATTTTGTTATTGCCACTATTTTACCTGAATGAGAAAGTAAATCTTATTCATTTACAACCCCTTTGTAATCGCTATATCCACAACCATATTTAAATATTTATATTTTTTAGTTATATTTTCAAACGTAATTAAATACAATTTAAATTTTAAATTTTTAAAAATTTTCAGGATATTATCTTTTCTTTTTTGCGACGCTACTATAATAACAACTTTTGATTTTTCTGAAAGCGTCTTTTTCAGAGAAATAAGGTCGTCATCATTTCTATAAGATGCTTCAAATACATTTTTAAAATCAATATTCATTTTTTGAGCATCTACAATTTGTCTTATTTTTTCAAAAACAATTTGTGAAGTTTTCTTTTTCTCTTTTTCTTTTGTTTTTTTATTTTTTATTTCCATAATTTCAAATTCTTTATGATATATTATGCTTATTTCTATGGATCTATTTATTTTTCTTTTTGTTTTAATTTTATTTTTAGAATTTTTAGATTTTTCTGCGATATTATTAAGCGGCGCAGACTCTATATCAACAGTTTTTTTTATTTCAGTAATATTTTTTTCTTCTTTACCGCTAAAAATATCATCTATCTTTTTTATTTCTTGTTCATTGCCGTGATAAAGATAAAATGAAAAGTTCCACTCATTATCAGAATCTTTTGATATCATTATTGAGCCGGCTACACCGTCATATTTTTCAAGCAGCAAAGATATATCTTTGGAAGTGTCTGCTGTGATTTCTACTAAAAACCGATTTGGATACCTTTTTATCGGTGATTTCTTAAATTGCCATTTTTTAACGGTCATATATATTTTGTAACCTTTTTAATTGCTTCTTTATAATTTTGTTCAAATTCACTTTCAATTTTAGATTTATCTGCAGCTAATTTCAATATTATACTACCCTTTTTTATACCTTTTATATTTATTCGGTAATTCATTATGCCTCCATTAAAAGCCGCCTTTGCAAGTTCAACCGATATGCCGACATCAGTAATTATATTTGAAAACTTACTTATTTCCTGCACATTAATTAATTTTAATAAAAGTAACGATTGCTTTGAAATTTTTAAAGATACTTTCGCCGATTGAATAAGCGCTTTTATTAAATTATTACCGCCTTTTTTCCATAATTTCATAACTTCATTAAATTTCACAGAGTCCTCTTCTGCTAAAAACAATGATGTTTCTTGTATTTTAAGTAATCTTTTTTCAAGATTTTGATATTTTTTAGAACCACTGTTTTTCTTTAATATTGCAATTCTCAGCGACATAAGCATAAGTGCAGCGGAAAGTGCATTTGCAACACCTAAAACATTGCCGCCGCCAGGGGTAGAAGACATAGAAGACACTTCTTTAATATAATTATTCAGTGATTTTTGCAACAAATTTTTACCTTCCTTTCATCACAAATTTTTTTTACGAGAGATACCTCGCCACAACCTTTTTTTAATAATCCCCGTCTTCTGCTTTTTCGCCTCTCACTATTGCGACAGATGCCGACACCCCTAATCGTGAAGCACCTGCTTTTAACATTGTATCCGCATCTTTTGAAGTGCGAATACCGCCTGACGCTTTGACGCCCATTTTCGGACCGACTGTTTCTCTCATTAATTTTACATCTTCTTCTTTCGCACCGCCGGGTCCAAATCCGGTAGATGTTTTTACAAAATCAGCGCCGGTAGATTTTGATATTCGGCATGCTTTAATTATTTGTTCTTTACTTAAAAGAGCTGTTTCCAATATTACTTTAAGCACTTTTACGTTTGTTGCATCTCTTACTGCTTTTATGTCATCTTCAACAAGACTATAATTGCCGGATTTAAGAGCTCCTACATTAATAACCATATCTATCTCATCCGCTCCATTTGCTATGGCATCTCTTGCTTCTATTGCTTTTGTTTTCAAAGTTGTTGCCCCTAACGGAAATCCTATTACCGTAGTTATTCCAACATTAGTTCCCAAAAGAAGTTGTTTTGCAAGTTTAACATTAGAAGGATTAACGCAAACCGTTGCGAAAGAATATTTTTTTGCTTCTTCGCAGAGTTTCTCTATCGCCTCCTGGGTTACATCGGCTTTTAACGCTGTATGATCTATATAAGAAGCTAAATTCTCTATAACTTTTGCAGCTTTCATTTATTAAACCTTCTTATTAGATTTAGCCGCCTCTGGTGACGGCCGCCTTCAAATTTTGTCTCAAAATAAGTTTTTACAATTTTCTTTGCCACTGTAGGTCCTGTTATATCGATGCCAAGACAAATAACATTTGCATTATTATGCCGAACAGATAATTCTGCTTCCAAAACAGTCCGAACAGTCACCGCCCTTATCCCTTTGAACTTATTTGCGGCAATACACATACCAAATCCGGTTCCGCACACAAGAATTCCTTTGGGAGCGGACATTCCGCTTTCAGCAGCATTTGAAATTATATTTTCAGCAACTTTTTCGGCATAGATAGGATAATCAGTTGCTTCTCTTTCATAAGTTCCGACATCAATGACATCACAACCCCTTTTTTTTAGAAAAGTTTTAATTATCTCTTTCATTTTATATCCGCGATGATCCGAACCTATTACTATCATTTGGGAGCGACCATTCCGCTGGGAGCGGACATTCCGCCAGCAGTAGACATTTCAAGTGTTTCCATTAGATTAAAAAAACTTCCGCCCCATTTTTTAAATCGCAGGCATTAGCTTCATCAAAATCTAAATGACACTCTAATTTAAAATCTTCATTAACCCGAACTAAAACATCTTCAAAAATAATCGAACGAGGCGGTTTTGTTCTTACTCTCACTCCTGCTAAATCTTCAATTTTAAAAATTTTTGCATCTGTCGGAGTCATATGAATATGTCTTCGAGCCACTATTAATCCCTCTGATAATTCTACCGAACCGCAACTGCCTATTAATCTAATCGGTGAAGAACTCTTAATATCTCCGGATACCCTCACTTCCGCATTAATTCCTAAACTATATGCATCGGTTCTTGAAACTTCAACCTGAGAAAAATTTCTTGGAGGTCCAAGAACTCTTACCTTTTTTATTATTTTTTTAGGACCCATAATATCTACCGTATTTTTTGACGCATATTCACCCGGCTGCATAAGGTCTCTTAATTTTGTTAATTTATAACCACTGCCAAATAGTTTTTCAATATCTTCAACTTTTAAATGAACATGCCTTGCAGAAATATTGCATAAAATACCCTTTTTTGCTCTCTCTATTCTAACCATAATTTCCTCCGTTACGCCTGAAATGTCCATTTTTTATAAACAACCTCTTACTATTCCTGCAAATGACTCCGCTTCCAAACTAGCACCTCCAACTAACGCTCCGTCAATATTATCTTTCGCCATAAGTTCTTTTACATTTTCAGATTTTACACTGCCGCCATAGAGAATTCTTGTTGATTGACTAATTTCTTTTCCAAACATATCACATAATGTTGTGCGTATAAAAGAATGTACTTCTTCGGCTTGTAATGGAGTAGCTGTCTTTCCTGTCCCTATTGCCCAGACCGGCTCATACGCTATTGTTAATACTTCCTGTTCAGGTAGAGATAAATTTTTTAATCCTTGCGATAACTGTACTTTCAATATATCATAAGTTTTATTACTTTCTCTCTCCTGTAATGTTTCTCCTATGCAAACAATAGGTATTAATTTTTCTCTAACTGCTGTTTTAAGTTTTTTAATTACTAATTCATCGCTACATCCAAAATACTGTCTTCTTTCAGAATGCCCTATTATTACCCAACGGCAGCCTGAGTCTTTTATCATAAGAGGAGAAATTTCACCGGTATACGCTCCCGAAGATTCAAAATACATATTCTGAGCTCCAACCTGAATATTTGTGTTTTTTACCAGTTCTGTAACTATTCTGATTTCAGTAAATGGCGGCGCAACAACTATATCAACATTTTCTACACCAACTACTAATTCTTTAAGCGTATTTATTAATGCTACTGTTTCTTTTCCTGTCTTATTCATCTTCCAGTTTCCCGCTATAATCGGTTTCCGGACATTTACATTTTCAGTCATTTTTTTTCTCCTTTTTTTCAAGAAAGTTCTGTCAAAGTTTCTTGTTTTCGTGGTTGATGTTTTTTTTTGACACTATCTTCTTATACTTACATTTATACGGCGCCCTTCTACCTCAGCCGAGATTGGGAAATTATTGATTATATATTCTACCTGAATATCCCTGAGTAAAATAGAAGTTTCTTTTATTTTCTCTCCTTCCTGAAATACTGTATAGCCCGAACCGCCCTGGGCTAAAAATGAGTTTGTTGCTACAGTATATTTTCCTTCCATATCTATTTCCTGTTTTTTTCCTTCCTCATCTCTGATTATTATATTTAATACTCTGTTACCGGCAGGAAGTGAATTATCAAATATTACTTTAAGACCTGAAATTTGTAATTTTGAATACGCATGAGCTTCGCTCTGTTCCATAAGTTCTTTAATTTGTTTTCCTGTAAGAGTCATTTTCACAAGTGTATTTCCAAATGGAGAAAGTTTCCATATATTCCTCAACCGTATTTCTCCTTTCGGGATAGGCGCTCTAATTCCGCCAAGATTCTGAAAAGCAAAATCACTATCTAACACCTCTCTCATTCTATCCGCTTGCCAATTTCCAAGCGCCAACTCTCCGTTTCTTTTTGCCTTACCTGAAAGACGGTTTGAAAGAAAAACACTTGATGCGCCTATAACTCTATTTAATTTTTTTGTTACTTCTTGTAATTCTTTCTCTAAAATATATTTTATTTTTTCATCAGCGCCATACTCTTTAACATAAAGCGAAACGAGTTTGTTTGAATAAGATAATATTTTTCTCTCATTTCTGCTGTAATATAATTTCAAATGCCCTATATTTATAAAATGGCTTCCCGGCTGACAAATAAGCACTCTGCCTATTTTTTCAGGATTATGCAATCGCCTGTTAGTATGCCCGTCTAAAATAACATCTACTCCTTCCGTTTCACGCGCTAGTTCTTTATCCCCATCTAATACAATATGTGAAAGAAGAATAATAATTTCACTTCCTTCATCGCGTAATTTTGCTGCAAGATTATTAACTATCTCTTCCTGCTCTTCAAAAATCAGCCTATGCACATGTTCCGCAAAGACAATATCCGCTGTTTCCGGAGTAATTACTTCGATAATGCCGATTTGAACATCATTTAGTGTTTTTATGGTATATTGTTTCATATAGGAAGGTGTTGCAGCGGTGTCTTCTTCTTTTATATTTGCCGCTAACAAAGGAAATTCTGCCAATGCAGATAAACCGCCAACTTTAGGCCGGCCTTCTTTCCAGTGTGCTATTGATGGTAAAATATATCCATGCCCATCGGAAGGATATAATAAATTCAGCGTTACTACATTTTTATTCCAGTAAAAACTGTAAATAAGTATGGCGCCGCCTACAATAAATCCTAACAATCCAATTCTTTTTAAATACTTCATATTTTCACCTCATATCAAATCAATGTAAAAATTCCTTGTCATTTATCCTTATTCATCTTTCCGTGTCTCTGTATTTATTTTTTTTTATTATATTTACTTATCAGCGATTGTTATTTATAGTTCCAGATTTACAGCAATAACGAACCGATAAAAATATTATAACCAAAAAAGAGTGAAAAGTAAAATGCTAAGGTAAAAAATATTGGAAATGGGAAGAAACATGGTAACCCCCTGCTAAAGAAGCGGCGATTAATTAAGTTAATATATTTTGGAGAACTTGGATTAAAGAAATTAGTAGAAGCGTTAATAAAAAGAGATTTTCAATGAACGAATCAAAAATTTTAGTAACCATGAAAAATATTCAAAGAAACAAAATTATTTCTGAAATTCTTGAGAAAAAACTCATGGGTGTACAAGCCAGTCAAATTCTTGGTATAATTTCTGTGTATTCTTCAAGACTGAAAAAGAAAGTAAAACTATATAGTATCCAGTATCTGTTGTGAAAATTCCAACCAGCTCATAATAAAATCAGCAATAAACTCCGGGATACTATTGCTGATTTACGTGAGAAATATTATTATTCCGGAAGATTTTGAAAAGATAACAACTTAGTGGTTGCCACTAAATAGAAATATTTCCAGAATAAATATATTTAAGACCTGCATTTAATCCTATTTTTTGAGCACGTACAATAGTTGCTGTCGGTGTAGATTGGATATCATTACATTTATATTGCGGAAAGAATGCAGATATATGCCATGGTATAGATATATCAATGGATGCAATAAATTCTGCAATATTTCTTAACTCTTCATTAGAATCGTTCTCATTTGGTATAATAAGCGTAGTCACCTCAATCCATATATTGAGTTCTTTCATTTTTTTTATAGTATCTAATACAGGTTGTAAATGACCGCCACATATTTTTCTGTAGGATTCATCATTAAAATATTTTAAATCAACATTTGCCGCATTAAGATAAGGACTTATTTTATTCAGCGCTACGGCTGAAATATAACCGTTAGTCACAAAAATATTTTTTATATTCTTAGCAGATGCAATTTTCGCTATATCATAAGCGTATTCAAAAAATATTGTAGGCTCTGTATAAGTATAAGATATGCTTTTTGCACCTTGTAAAACAGCAGTTTCTACAATCTTTTCGGGCATTATACTGTTTACTCTATAATAATCAAGATCTTTCCCTACAACCTGTGAAATCTGCCAATTCTGACAAAAAGAGCACCTGAAATTACATCCTATCATTGCTATTGAATAAGAGATTGTGCCGGGAAGAAAATGATAAATTGGTTTTTTTTCTATAGGATCGGGAGATGCGGCTATTATATCGCCATAAGTCATTATATATAATTCTCCGCCATAGTTTTTTCGGACTCCGCACAGTCCGCTCTTACCGGCTGAAATATTACAATTATGACTACAAAGCCGGCATTTTACTTTTTTATCAGCGAGTTTATCAAAAAAACATGCAATTTTTTTCATTATATTTTTACCGTCAATAATTTGCAAAACAACAAAAAATTTACTTTTAGATATTGAACCTAAAATATCCATTAGTTCTATTGTCAATCGGTT
>CAZPHG010000007.1:0-13251 GCA_964586585.1 uncultured bacterium
AAGTATAAAATTTAGTAAAATATTCAATTAATATGTTTACAACGCAAATGCCTCGGAAAAGACTTAAACTTGACGGAATTTTTTTTATTTTATATAAAAGGTATATATGCCGGGATGGTGAAATTGGCAGACGCAGCAGACTCAAAATCTGCCGGAATTTATTCCGTGGGGGTTCAACTCCCCCTCCCGGCACCTGCGGAGCGTTAAGAAAAACAAGCCATACGCGCTTGTTTTTTAGCGAAGCATCTTGCGGAGCGTTAAGAAAAAATAGTATATAGGATAGTAAAAAGCATCAATCATACCATTTCCCTGTCTTTGGTACGCCCGGTAGGATTCGAACCTACGACCTTCGGCTCCGGAGGCCGACGCTCTATCCTGCTGAGCTACGGGCGCCTAAGGGGTTGTAAATACTTTTTTATAATCTCTTCTGCTTTTTTGATTCCTGCAAGATTATTTCCGCCGCCTTGCGCCATATTTTTCCTGCCCCCGCCTCCACCGCCAAGCTCACTTGCCGCCTCAATCATTATTTTTTTTGCATTTAAAATTTTTGTAAGATTTTCGGATATTTTAAGTATTAAAGTTACTCTTCCGCCTAACACTCCAACAGCAAGAGAAACTTTATTAACATCGTTGACTTGTTTATCCAGCCAGTTTCTCATCAATTTATTACTTACATCTCCAAAATCTCTTTTTATAAAAACAATATTTCCAATATTTTCACATACTTCACCTTCCGCCGAACCGGAAGCAATCCTATTTTCAAGTTTATCTATTTTTTCCTGCAATTCTTTTGTCTGTGAGAAAAGTTTATTTAGTTTATCCTCTATCTTTTCTTCCGGAACATTAAGAAGGACAGCCGCCTTCATTAAAATATTTTCTTTTTCCCGTATAAACTTAATTGCGCCGTTACCTGTTACTGCTTCTATTCTTCTGACTCCTCTTGCTATTCCCGTCTCGGAAACTATTTTAAAAAGTCCTATCTCTCCGGTAGCTTTTATATGTGTGCCGCCGCAAAGTTCCATACTAACTTTTCTTCCATCCGCCGCCTCTATTATAATCGTTCTTACTTCATCGGAATATTTTTCTTCAAAAAAAGCAAGCGCGCCGGATTTCTGCGCCTCTTTCATAGACATAACTTTCACCGCAATTTTGATGTTATCCATTACGGCATTATTTACAAACTTTTCTATATCTTCTAACTGTTTTACAGTAAGCGGTTTTGTATGAGTATAATCAAATCTGAACCCTTCTGCGAAAACATGAGAACCATTCTGCTGAATATGATTTCCCAAAAATTCTCTCAAAGCGCTCTGTAATAAATGAGTAGCGGTATGATTTCTCTCAATTGCTTTCCTTTCATTGATGTTTACTGTTCCTTTTATGGTATCGCCTTCTTTTATATCGCCTTTCATTTCTCCTTCATGAATTATAACACCCTCTTCCCGTAAGGTATTTTTTACCTGAAAAGTGCCGCCAGCGGTATTTATAACACCTTTATCTCCAACCTGCCCGCCGGATTGGGCATAAAAAGGCGTCTTATTAATTATTATGGCTTTCTTGAAATCTAAAATTTTGATAACCTTTGCTTCCGTTTCATATTCATTATATCCTGTAAATTCTGTAGGTCGAAGATTTTTTATTTCATTATAATAAGATGTTGAAGTTTCCTTTTCTCTCCACCCTGCCTGTTCTGAATGTTTTTTGAGCAGTAAGTTAAATTCTTTTTCATCTATAGAAAATCCATATTCGGATAAGACGCTTTTCGTTATATCCACAGGCAATCCATAAGTATCGTAGAGTTTAAATACTTTATCGGCGCTTAATTCTTTTCCTTTCATTTCCTTTATATATTTTTTAAGTGTCCAGAGCGCTTTATCAAGTGTAATTAAAAAACTTTCTTCTTCTAATTTACAAACATTTGCTATATGAGTTGCTCTTTGAAGCAATAATGGGTAAAATTCAGACATAATATCTACAGTTTTAGCGGTATACTGCCAGAGTTTTGGAGTTTTCCATCCAAGTTTATTTAATTCTGTTACTGCTCTTCTTATAATTTTTCTTAAGACATATCCGCTTCCCTCATTTGAAGGAAAGACGCCATCTGCGATTAAAAATGTTACAGCCCTTGAATGGTCTGCTATTATTCGAGCCGAAGTTTCATTATAATGAGATGCCTCTGTTTTTATTTTATCCATAAGCGGTTTTAAAAACGGAATTTCATATACATTCTTAAGATTATAGAAAATCTGATAAAGCCGCTCTAATCCCATTCCTGTATCAATATTTTTCTTTGGAAGTGGTTTTAAACTTCCATCTGATGAACGGTCAAATTGTGTAAATACAAGATTCCAAACTTCAATATATCTTGCGCAATTACATTCCACTCCGCAACCGGGTTTCAAGCAGCCGTTATCGGCGCCGGTATCATATAATATTTCCGAACAAGGACCGCAAGGTCCTGTATCCCCCATTTTCCAAAAATTATTTTCTTCATCTAAGCAAAATATTTTCTCATCAGTAAGATATTTTCGCCATATTTCATAAGCTTCTTTGTCATCTTTAAATACGGTAGCAACTAAATTTTTATCGGAAATTTCTAAAATATCCGTGAGGAATTCCCACGCCCATTTTATCGCCTCGTCTTTCCCGTAATCACCAAAAGAAAAATTACCAAACATTTCAAAAAATGTCAGATGCATTGTAGTTTTCCCGACTTCATCTATATCCGAAGTTCTGAGACATTTCTGTATAGAAGCAGCGCGTTTTAATTTCACATCATCATCTAAAAAATATTTTTTGAACTGAACCATTCCAGCAGTAGTAAAAAGCATAGTAGGATCATCTTCGGGAATTAAAGACGATGACGAATACCACTTATGGTTAAGCGAATTAAAATATTTCTTAAATTCTGCTCTTATATCTAATTCTTTCATTTACAACCCTTTACCTTACCTCTCTTGCCAGCCGCCTCGTTAGAACATTTACTACAATATTAATAGTATGGCTAATATCCAATCCTCTGTGCGTGACTACATCAGACCATAATACTTCGCCGGTTTTTCCATCTATAAACTTTGCGCTCACTCCTATTTCCGCTTCTCTAAAAAATATTTCTGATACTATTCTTCCTTCATCATTTTTGAAAAATATTCTGTCTCTGCCATCGGGAATATAACGGATGACCGTGCCTGTAATTATGCCGTCTACATTATGTCTGGAAGCAATGCTATCTATACTATCAGAAGTTTCTCTTATAGAAACAACTGCTCTACCTTTTCTTATAAGTTGCCTTATAAATTCGTCGGATACCGAAGCACCGCTTTCAGGATAGAAACCGGAAGAAACAAATTCCATTACCCCTATTTTTTGATAAGCTGTAAAATTAAAATCTTTCCTTACAGCCATAGTTGTAGCGCAACCCATAAAAACAACTGTTGATATGAAAATGAAAATAAAGTGTTTTTTAATCATTTTTAATAACCTCCAAAATATTTATACTCCTTAAAATTTTATCTTTTCTCGGACTGTCTGGAACTAAATTAAGATATTTTCTATGATATCTTAATGCCTCAACATAATTTTGGAGATGTTCTTGCACTAATGCTAAAAGATAGTAAGCTTGACTGAATTCTTCATCTTTTTCAATTATTTTTATGAGTAATTCTTTTGCAGATTTATACTTTTTAATTGCTATATATGTGATAGCTAATCCACACATAGCCTCAACTCTATCGGGATATTTTTCAATAAGCAAATTAAAAATTTTCTGCGCTTTTATATATTCACCAGCATTTACAGCATCTATACCTATTGTCAGCTGTTTGATATAATCGCTTTCAGCGATTGAAACGCTCTGTGCGGCTTCGCCGTCCTTTTTATCCTTGTTATAACTATCAGCACTTGCAACTGCAAAGAGTGTTGATACTATAATAAATGTAAAAATTATTCTTTTCATAATGCTATTCCTCCTAAGTAGTTTCAAAAAACTTATCTATCACAACTTCAACTGTTTCCACCGAAAACCCCCGCCCTGAAAGTAGTGCCGCCAATCTCCTTTGAGCTGTCTTTGTAGAAAGAAGCCGATAACTTGAAAGCGCGCTTTGGCACGCTTTCCACGCAAGTTCAACTTCATCATAAGGCATCTCATGCAATGCCGATTCTATAATATCAATTTCTATTCCTTTAGAAAGTAATTCCGATTTTAACGCTATTTTACCCTTAGGTCTTTCCCGGCAGCGGAAGTCTATCCACCATACAGCAAACTTCTTATCATTTATATAGCCGCTATCCTGTAAATCTCTTACAACGATGTCGGCAATATTATCGGAATAATTTTTTAAAATTAATCTACTAAAAATTTCTTTTGCCGTTCTTTTTCTATACGATAGAAGAAGATACGCATAATCTAATGCTTTGGAGTAATCATCACTTAAAGGCGGCATAACCGTTATCTTTATAATATTTCGCATCTTCTTCTATAATCCTAAGCCACCGACAAAGCCGCCCCAGCATAAAATCATCTAAAAATTTTTTCATATTATAACAACTGCTCCATTAAAAATCAAACATTATACCATTACGCTTTTCACTGAAAAAGGCATTGTATCAATTATTTCATCATAGGAAATATATTTATCATATTTTTTTATAAGAAGCCATTTAGGTGTTTTTCCACCCCATTTTTCTAATTTAATAAGATTAAACAATCCTTTAAGTTTTTTTCCTTTTAGTTCAATTTCAATTTTGCCTGTTTCATACTGTTTTAAAACAGGCGTTTTTCCAAAAGTATATTTTCCTCTGTCCCAGATGATAACTTCACCTGCGCCATAATGACCCGGGGCTATTTCTCCTTCAAAATGAATGTAGGTAAGCGGATGGTCTTCTACTTCAATTGCAAGTCTTTTCTCTTTTGGATTTAAGGATGGACCTTTCGGCAACGCCCAACTTTTAAGTACATCTCCTATTTCCAAACGGAAATCATAATGCAGATTTTTGGATTTATGTTTATGTATTACAAATACTAGATTTTTCATTTGTAACTCTTAAAAAAATTATCGCAGGCTGAAGAACTCTTTGCTAAAAAACGACGCTTTTGTGTCGTTTTTCTTTACGCTCATCCCCTGCGGCTACCCTCTACCCTTTTTTTAACCTGTTTTCGCAAACAACACGCCTGTAATAATAAATGCTATACCTATAAATCTTTGCCAACTTAGATGTTCACCAAGAAATATAATTCCAAGCACAGCAGCTATAATAGGATAAGAAGCCGCTATTGGAACTGCTTTCGATACCGGAGTAACACGAAGCGCATAATAATAAGTAAGCATTCCCAAAAGACCGGCTAAAAGACCCGAAAGCGAAAAAAGAGCTTTATCTCTTAAAGGAGTATTTAATATAGTCCCCCATTTGCCCATAAAGCCGGTAAGTGTCAAAAGAATCAGCGATACAAAAACACTTCTTATGGTAATACCAACCATTGGATCAGTTGTCTTTAGCGCCACCTTTTCAAATACAGCCGGAATACCCCAAAAAAACGCTGTCATTAGCAAAAGGAAAAAAGCAGAAATCGTCATTTTATTAGAAACCTATTTTCTTTTCAGGTTCTTTGGACGGCATAATTTTTCCGTGTTTCTCTTCATATTTGAGAATGTTATCAGATAAAGCCATCTGAAGCCGTTTGGCGTGACCTGGAGAGGTTACAATTCTTGAAACCACTTTTGCCTGATTTGTTCCCGGCGGAAGAAATACAAAATCAATTATAAACTCTTCATGCGTATGGCTTATAGAAGCTAAATTTGCATACTTCCCCATAGCCATTTCTTCTTCTACTTTTACTTTAAGCTGCTGTGCATTTTGATTATTATACACTTTTTTTACCTCCTTTACACCTTTTCCCCAATCGGTGTAACTATGTTTTCCTTTTTTAAATTTTCTCATTTTACTTACTCTTCATTAATGAAAAACGCCTTGTTTCTGAGTTCTCGGTATGGCGGGGAACAGAAGATCTCTTGTTCAAAACCGGGTTACCACAACGAATGACTGCCACCCTCTCTCTCTTATGAACACACATCCATACGAATAGATTTGCTCCGCTAAAAAACAGTCATTTAGACTGTTTTTCTTAACGCTCTGCATCCTCACGATTTAGTTCAAGCGCCTCTTTCAAAGTAACCCGAATGCTTTTTAAGAGATCTTTTTTTGTTCGCTCCTGACAGTTTACGCCTGGAACTTCTTCAACCCAACCTATACACCAGTTGCCATCCTGCTTTGTTACCGCGGTATATGTATTTATATTTTGCATATTGTTTTCTCTTTTTTTTCCAAAAGGGACAGTTCCCCTTTGCTTTGTTTTATTTTCTGCCAAGCAGTTCATAGGTGAGCTTTTTGCCGCGTTCCACTCCCGGCTGATTGAATGGATCAATACCTAAAAAATGTCCCATTATACAACAGGACATTTCTAATTGATAAATAAGTTCTCCGATATTGTAGGCATCTATTACGGGAATATCAAAAGTCATATTCGGTCGACGGCATTCTGTAAGCGCTTGGCGTGTACCTTCGGTCTCCGCGCGAAATAATTGTCCCATTGACTTGCCGTCAAGAAAATGACCGTCATAATTAAGTTTAAGTTTATCTGTTCTACCTTCAACTTTTAAGAAAGTTATTATCTTATCCCTCGGACCATCTATATAGAGCTGCAGTTGCGAATGCTGGTCGGTAGCTCCAAGCGACTTTACTGGCGTTGGACCCGTATGTTCGTTTTTACCTAATGATTCCGCCCAAAGTTGAATGAACCAATCGGCAATATTAGATAACCTGTTAGAATACGGCATAAAAACATTGATATTTTTCCCCTTTTTGTAAAAATAATACTGAATTGCCGCATAACCAACAGGAACATGTTCGTTCTCAATAGCATCTGATGCGCCTTCAAGCAAACTTTCTATATCTATCCCGCAAAGAGCAGCAGGAAAAAGCCCTACCTCAGATAATACAGAATATCTGCCACCCACTTTTTCCGGTACCGCATATGTTTTTATAGAATTTTCATTGGCAACTTTTCTTAAAAATCCACTCTCACCGGTTGTAAAAACAAGATGTTCTTTCCAGTTTTTAGTTGTGTTTTTAAGTTTCTCTAAAAAATAAAAAAAGTTTGCCAGCGTTTCCGCCGTTGAACCGGATTTTGTGATAATATTAAAAAGTGTTTCTTTTGGATTTATAATTTCACTTAAACTCTCCGTCAAATTCGGGTCAATATTATCTAACACAAAGAGCCGCGGCGTTGTTAAGTCCTTTTTCAAATTGTAGTAAGGATGAAGAAGCGCATTTTTAAGAGCAGTCATCCCAAGAGCAGAACCTCCTATTCCTATAACTACAAGATTTTTAAATTTTTTATATTTTTCAATATCTTTTTTTATTGCGCTGGCAACATCAAATCTCATAGGCAATTCCATAAACCCCGCTGGTTCTTTTTTAAAATTTTCAAGTATCTTAAAACCTTCACTTGTGAGCGATTTAAGTTTTTCTTCGCTAATTCCTTCACCGCCTATCGCATTCTGCAAACAATTTTTATAATTTATTTCTATCATCCTACTAATCTTCCTATATCAACAAAATATGTGACCGCACCTTCAATTAAATGTCCTGAAAAACATTTTCCGTCTTCCTGTCCTGCAACAATGTGAATATGTACTTTCCCATCTTTTACCGTCTCATTACCCGTTACTTCAACTTTTTTGTTAAAATATTTATCAGAATGCGCCGGCGGGATTTCAGATGAATTCTGTATTATTGTTGTAATGGTAAATTCACTTAAAGCCCCTGTAAGTGAAACTATTAATCCCTCTTTTATTCCGGTGATTTTCAACTTATCTTCTAAAGGTTTTTATAAGCGGCTGCTCTTCTTCCATTCTTATAAGAAACTGTTTCATAGTTCTCCTTCTTTTTGTTTCCGAAGTACTTTTTTCATTTCCCGTTTTAACAGCACAAATGTCGCTTTGCTTCTGTATTCTTTTGTTGATATGAAATCATCTATTGGACATGGACTGCATTATCTTTTTAATTTTACTAAATATATTCTCTGTTTGTCAAATTTGATAATTTTTAATCTCCCGGCTTTTGCCTGTTTTTTCATCAACTTTAATTAGAACTCCCTGCAAACACTCTTCGCCTTTTGCAACTTTAAATTTGAAAGGCATACAGGAAAGAAATTTCTTTATTATCTCTTCTTTTTCTACCCCTAAAACTCCACTCATAGAACCGGTCATCCCGGCATCGGTAATATAAGCAGTTCCTTCCGGCAATATCTTAGCATCAGCTGTCTGTATATGAGTATGGGTGCCTATAACCGCTGAAACTTTTCCATCTAAATACCACGCAAGGGCAAGTTTTTCAGATGTTGCCTCAGCGTGAATATCTACTATTATTACTTTTACCGATTTTAATACTTTTAATATTTCATCAACAACATAAAACGGACAATCAATCGGATCCATAAAAACTCTGCCCTGCAGATTTATAACAGCAATTTTAGTATTATTTGCTTCATAAATATTATAACCTTTACCCGGCGCTATATCCGGATAATTTGCAGGTCTTAAAAGCCGTTCATCATTTATAACTTCTTTATATTCATTTCGCTTCCAAATATGATTACCCGAAGTAAGAACATCTATACCGGAAAAAAGCAACTCTTCCATTACCTTGGGTGTGATTCCCTTTCCGCCTGCTGAATTTTCAGCATTTGCTATTACAAAATCAATTTTCTCTATACTGATAATTTTTTTTAATAATTTTGCGACTGTATTACGGCCGGGACGGCCGACAATATCACCTATAAAAAAGATGTTTATCATCTTGCCATTTCTACGCTACGTAAACTTCTTATTACAGTAACTTTTATTTCGCCGGGATATTCTATTTGTTCTGAAATTTGTTTCGCACAATTTTTCGCAATATCATAAGCTCCTTCATCGCTTACCTTTTCCGGCTCTACTATAATTCTTATTTCTCTGCCTGCCGCGAGACAATAAGCTTCATGTACGCCTTCAAAACCTATTGCAATATTTTCAATATTCTCTAATCGTTTCATATAATGAGCAAGATGTTCCTGTCTTGCGCCGGGACGGGAAGCAGATACGGCATCTGCCGCCTGAATAAGTATTGCCTCTGTTGTCTGAGGTTCTGCTTCTTCGTGATGAGAAAGAATAGCATTTTGCAATCTATCACTTTCACCATACTTTTTTGCTAATTTCGCTCCTATCTCAGCGTGATTTCCTTCTACCTCCCTGTCAATTGCTTTGCCTATATCATGAAGAAGTCCGGCCCTTCTGGCAAAATCGGCATCTATTATCAATTCATCAGCCATTACTCCGGCAAGATAGGCTACTGTAATTGAATGGTCAAGCACATTTTGCCCATAAGATGTTCTAAATTTCAGTTTTCCTAAAATATTTAATAATTCATAATGAAGCCCTACCGCTCCGACTTCCATTGCCGCATCTTCGCCGGCTTTTTTCATCATATCTTCCACTTCTTTTTTAACACTAAAAACTATTTCTTCAATTCTCGCCGGCTGAATTCTTCCATCTTTCATTAAAAGTTCAAGCGCTTTTTTAGTAACCTCCCTTTTTACGCCGTCATATGAAGATATAGTTATTATTCCAGGTGTATCGTCTATAATTAAATTAACGCCAGTCGCCGCCTCAAGCGCTCTGATATTTCGCCCCTCTCTTCCTATCACACGCCCTTTCATATCCTCGTTTATTGCTATTGTGCTTACTGTAAGTTCCTGAGTTATTTCAGAGGCATTCCTTTGAACTGCCTGCGCTATTATCTCTACTGCTTTACGTTGCGCATCGCGGCGGGCATTTTCAATAATTATCTGATAACTTTTTTTCGCATCGATTTCAGCTTCTTCTTCAATACTCTTCATCAACTGCTCTCTTGCCTGTCTTGGCGAATATCTTGAAATATCCTGAAGTACGGATTGTTCTTTTGTCCGTATTTCCTCTAACTCCTTTTCTTTTTCGCTATATTTAACTTTTATATTTTCTATTTCTTTTTCTCTGCTTGCTATCTCTGCCTCTTTTTTCTGTATCAAATCAAATTTTCTATCAAATTCACTAGTCTTATTTTTTATATCTAATTTTTCTTTTTTAATTTGCTCCTGTATTTGAGAATTGCTTTTTTCAAACTCCTCTTTTTTTATTTCTTTTTCTTTTTCAATTTCATCTTCTTTCTTTTTGAGCGCTCCCTTCATTTTTTCCATATTTTGAGACTGTTCACAGATTTCTTTATCTCTTACTTTTTGAATCCTTGCAACCAATATGGATTTTACTGCAAAACCCACTGCCACACCGACTATAATATAAATAATAAACATTTTTTTCTCCTTTCAAGTCAAATGCCAAAATCTAAATGTCAAAAATGCGACATTTATCATTGTAAGTATTTGAATTTTGTTTGTCATTTGTCATTTAGCTTTCAGATTATATATTATTTCATCAACTTGAACATCATTTTCATTCTGCGGAATTTTTAATGCAAGCTGATTGTCATAACATATTCCTATAATTTTAACAGAATCATTAGATATTTTTTTTAGAAATTTGTCATAATATCCGCCACCTCGCCCTAATCTTTCACCATTTTTTGTAAAACATACACCTGGCACAAAAACTACATCCAATACCCGACAATTAATATATTTTCTTTCTTTTAAGGGCTCTTTAATTCCATATTTATTTTCAATAAAAATAGTTTTTTCATCAATTTTAACAATTTTTATTTCTTTATTTTTAATCACAGGTACATAAACATTTTTTAATTTTTTAAAAAAATATTTTATAATCTCATCCGTTGCCACTTCATATTTAGTTGAAATATATATCATAATATTCTTTTCGTTTTGAACAATAGGATGATTTTTTATTAGTTCAAAAATACGCTTTTCTGCAATTTTCCGCTGAATCGGTGAAATATTTTTTCTTAATTCTATATATTTTTTTCTGATTTTATCCATTATTTTTTATAAAACTCAAATATTTTATTATATATTTTTCATGCCCTCGATTTACCGGCTGATAAAATTTGACAGGAACACTATTAGTAGTGTCTCTATAATCTTGATTAACATACCCATATTTATAATCATGCGGATATTTATATTTTTTCGCACCTGCTTTAGTCAGATGAAAAGGAACTTCATTGACAGGATTTTCATGGACAAATTTTAAGGCGCTATCTATTGCTTTATATGAAGCATTGCTTTTAGGGGCGCAAGCCGCATATATCGCCGCTTGCGCAAGAGTAATACGAGCTTCGGGCATACCGATATGTTCAACTGTGTTTAATGTTGCATTCGCTACAACAAGCGCCATAGGGTCGGCGTTCCCTATATCTTCAGATGCGCATATTATTATTCTTCTTGCGATAAATCGCGGATCTTCACCAGAAGAAATCATTTTCGCCAGATAAAAAACCACCGCATCAGGATCAGAGCCACGTATACTTTTTATAAAAGCAGATATAGTATCATAATGTTTATCGCCTGCTCTATCATATTGAAATTTCTTTTCTGATAATGCTTTTATCTTTTCAATATCAATTTTTTCATTATCGGATGACGCAGCAAGTTCCAATATATTAAGGGCATAGCGGGCATCGCCTGAACTTTGAGAAGCAATTAAATTTAATGCTTCATCGGTTATTTTGACGATAGTATTTCCCAATCCCTTTTTTTTATCATTTAAGGTATTGAGAAGAATTTTTTTGATTTCATCGGTGTTAAGCGATTTAAATTTATAGATTCCTGTCCTTGAAAGAAGCGGACCTACTACAAAATAAAATGGATTTTCAGTTGTTATGCCTACAAGGATAAGTGTGCCGTCTTCAACATCAGGAAGAAGTGATTCTTGTTGTGATTTATTAAATCTGTGAATTTCATCTATTATAAGAAGAGTTTTTTCACCTTTATTAAAAAAAAGTTTTGCCTCAAGAGCAATTTTGCGTATTTCTTTAACATTGGAATTGACAGCATTAATTTTTTTTATTCGCGCTGAAATTTGAGAAGCAATAATATGAGCAAGGGCGCTCTTTCCGCAACCCGGAGGTCCATAAAATATTACAGAAAATATTTTATCCGCATCAATCATACTTCTTAACCGTCTGCCTTTTGCTATAAGATGATTTTGACCGACAAAAGAATCAAGCGATTCCGGTCTCATTTTAAAAGCAAGCGGTCGAGAAGCAAATGCTCTGTTTTTCTCATATTCTTTGATTTCAAATAATTCTTTCATTTAATAAAAAACCCCCACAATGCCGTTTTTAACGGTCTGAATTTGAGCTTCATTATCTAGTGTGGTTGTCCTGTCCCGGCAGCCACAGCTGCGCGGGAATCCGGATTCCCATTTTTTACTTGTAGGCTCAATTCAGACAACAGTTACGTACATCGCAGGGGTTAAAATAATTTAAAGAATATTTTCTATTTGAGAATTCAGTTTGTTTATTTCTTGTTCAAAAAAATCACTGCTCCCGGTATTACTCTTTTTAATATTCAACATTTTATCTATTATCCTAAGCGAACTTAATACCAGCAATTTATAACTGTCCACTATTCCTATCTCTTTTTCTACTTTTTGCATTTCATTTTCTAACAATTCGCCAAGTTTCTTTATATACACAGGCTGCCATTCATCGCTGGTTATATTATACGTCATTTTGTCTATGATTATCGATGTTGTTTCTTTTTCCTGAGGATTTAACATATTTTATCAAGTCTTTTTATGATATTATCCACTTTTTCTGTTGCTTTATCTCTACCTTCAAGTAATTTTCTATTTTTTAAAACTATCTCCGGAATTTGATGATGATTATTCTCTAAAAAAGAGACATCTTTTTCCATCTGTTCGATATTATTTTCAAGTTGAATATTTTTCTTTTTAAGTGTAAGATATCTTGATATCAATTCTTCTGTATTAATTTTTAAACGATTAAGTCCTTCCATAATTTAATTATATAATAATTTGCACTAAATGCAAATTATGCCGAAATTACTAATGATTCTATTTCTTTCCAGCTTTTAGAAAGCCGCTCTCTTAAAATCTTCAATTTTTTGAAGGTATTTTAATTTGGGACATAACACGATATTTTCATGAGTATTTGAATTTTCATCGTCCTTGCGCATATCCTGTTGATGTAAAAGATAAAAAAGGAAAGATAAATAAGAAATACAGATATCAGTACTATATG
>CAZPHG010000008.1:0-595 GCA_964586585.1 uncultured bacterium
AATATTTATTTGGTTTCTATTGATACCACCGGCTGGACAAGCATTTATCAGGATAGTGACGGAGACGGATATGATGATTATACTGAATATGCAGCAGGTACTGATCCTACGGATAATCTTAGATTTCCTAGCGTGGATCATGACATGGATGGAATACCTGATGTGGAAGATAGATTAACATTAAAAGAAATAAATATCTCTCCTTCTCCTTTTACGGTGGAGAATGGAACAAATATTCAATATTCATTCACAAGGGATAAATCAGGAAGGGTAAGAATTAGAGTAATTGATGTTCGCGGGATGCTTCTTTTTGAGAGAGAAGAAAATTTTACAGGTGGAGCAGGAGAATATCACTGGAATGGAAAGGATGAAAAAAACAATCATGTTTTACCTGGATTATATGTGATATCTGTTGAATTAATTGAAGGTGGTAGCGATAAGAAATTTACTACCGTTATTGTTAGATAATTGGGAAAAATTAAGGTGGTTATTATGAAAAAGTTTATTTTATTTTTTTTACTCTTCTCTTTCTACTTTTTACTTGTAGATTCATTAGAGGCTTCTTTTAAATATGGAGGATTAAAAGATGTTGGTG
>CAZPHG010000008.1:605-13139 GCA_964586585.1 uncultured bacterium
CGCGTCCTTTATCTCTTGGGGGAGCTTATGTAGGGTTAGCTGATGAAGCGGAAGCAACTTATTGGAATCCTGCGGGTATCGCACAAAATACTGTTTATACACAGATTTCTGTTTCAAGGACAAATCTATTTGGTATGGCTAAATTGCCACATACATTTTTAAGTGTTGTTACACCCAATAAAGGTAAAGGCGCCTGGGGCTTTTCTGGAACAGTTTTTGGAACCAGTGGGTATTATATAGAAAGAATGATATTTGTTACTCACGCCAGAAGAGTTTTTCAGAAAGATAAATATGCTTTATATTTAGGTGCTAATATAAAACATATGAGTAAAGGATTTGCAGATGGAAACAAATTTGTTACTAGTACTTGTTATGGTTTTGATTTAGGTACTATAGGAACTTATAGAATTGATAGGGATAAAATAATAAGAGTAGGTATGGTTTTCAGAGGCTATTTAAGTAGCGATAAAAGGGCAACAAGGAATTATTTGCGTGGAGGAGTTTCTTATGAGTTTAAGCATGGTGAGAAAAGAATTCCTGTAATACTTGCTCTTGATCACGATTTTGGAGATCCAAATGGTATATATTTAGGAGCAGAAGTAGAGGTAATAAAAAGATTACTTACTTTAAGAATTGGTGGAAATCGACTCACTTTTGACAAGCATATAAAGAGACAGCTTACTTTTGGATTAGGGTTGGAATTTATTCCATGGCGATTGGATTATGCAGCAGTATATCAAACTGATAATATCCTGCCGATTACGCATAGAGTATCTATTGCAGCAAAATTTTAACTTAAAAGGAGATATAATAAAATGATTTTGAAAAGAATATTATTAAGTATATTGGCAGTTTTTGTTGTTTTTCCGCATATATCATTAGCAGAAGCAAAATCGGGAATTGAACAGGTGATGGTAATAGATGATTTTGAAAGAGCAAATCATTCCGGACTCTACTGGTGGGGCAGCGGTGAAGATTCAAAAGTAGTTGTTACTTCTGCAAAAGATGTTGGACAAAAAGGTAGATATGCGATGAAAATTGATTATGCTATATATACCAATAACTGGGAAGAGAACTGGACAAGCATTTCTCGTTCTTTTGCTATACCACAGGATTTTAGTGAAGCAGATGGTATTTCACTTTGGGTAAAAGGTTCAGGAGGAGGCGGTGAATTTGGCTTAGCAATCAGGGATATTCAGGGTAAAACTTTAGAATATTCAAACCCTATAGTACTTAATTATGCTAAGTGGTCGCGTATATTAATTCCTTTTAATTTTTTAAATACAAGTAGAAAATTACAAAAGGGAAAAGATGTTAACTTTGATTTTAGTAATGTTACAAATATTGAATTTAGTATAGGAATACCTGATCGGGCAACAAGAGAAGTTCCGATTAAAGGTTCATGTTTTATTGACCAACTGGAATTGGTAGAAGGACTTTTTACTATAAAAGCACCTATTTTTTCTAATATTCCAGATGGATATGCCGTAACAGAATTCTATTCCGATCCGGAAACAGGAAGCGGATGGTATCAAACCATTAATTTTGTAGATACATTTTATTTTAATGATAAAGTATCTTTACACTGGAATATTAGCCTTCCGTCAAGATTAGTACTCAGTGGATATGAAATAAGCAGAGAAATAGAATGGATAAGGGGAGATGATATAAGGTTGGTAAACACAGAAAATATCACTATTGCCTTATCGGAACTATATCTTTTGTATAAAAATCCTATTCGTTATGTAAATGATTTGCGAATTGGTACTAATTTTTTAAATTGGAATCCCTGGGTATTACATTCTCAAAGCAGGAATATGGGTATTTTGGTCAGAGGAACTATTGGAAAAGCAGGAGATTATGAGTCATTTTTTGGTATCGATCATTGGCGGAGAGTTTATATGTTTGGAACAAGATTTATTTCTAAAGTAAGAGATAATATAACTGTAATGCCAATGTTTGTTTTTGGGCAACAACAAGCAAAGATAAAAAACCAATCAGGAGGAAGCAGACCTTTGGCAGACTATTTAATAAGCGGGATTAATGTAAAAGCTAAATTAGCTGAAGGAATAAGAGCGAACTTTACTTATTCAGAAATGCTTGAAAACACATACGGAATATGGAAGCAGGAAAATCCGTGGGATGAAGGATTAGACTATGGTAAAAATTTAGGAAACGCTTTAAAAGGTGGGGTGATTTTTGTAGAGGAATTTGACAGACCTCTCACGATAAGCGATAGAGCGATTATTGGAAATATAAGTGTTGATAGAGTAATGAAGGAACATCCGATTAGTCTTGTTTTTGAAGGAAGGTATATAGGTGAAAATTTTGGCGGGCGGCTTTTAAGTGACTCACTTATGCCCTGGATGACAAAAGATGCACCTAACTTACTACATATTGAAAGAAGAACGGGAGTATCTTTTTTACAGAAAAGATATCGTCATGTTACTGGAAGTGGATTCGTAGATCAGGCAGGTGTAAATTTAAGGGTTTTTTACAATAAAGGACAAAGAATAGAAGGATGGATTGAAGGTGACTACTCCTGGCGTGTTTCAAATTCTGATATAAGAGAAACAAGAGCAGAAGTAGGCATATCTTACACCGAGCGAGCAGTTAAAATAATTGGATTGATTGGAAAAGAAAACACTAAAGAAAAGGATTTACTTATAAATGACCTTTTTTATTATGAAGTTGGTATAAGAATAAAGCCGATGGTGTCTTTAAATTTAGAAATTGCTGCGGGTCACAGAAACGAAGAGTGGGAAGTTTTCTCTCCTATGACAAGAACTATAAATTTTGGACAGCTTATTTTTAATCCACTGCCAAATTTAACACTTGATTTTAGAATTAAAAGATCTTCACCGGAAATAGGAGAATACGGAGGTTCTATTGGTGAAGTGCGTGAAGGTGATTTTCGAGATTGGGCGGATCAGTTTCCTGATTACTTTACACAGTTAGTGATCAGAATGGATTTTTAGATATTAGATGATAGAAAAAGGAGACAAAATGGGTTCACTTGAAAAATACGGTTACTTTTCGAAAGATGGAAAAGAGTTTATTATTACAAGGCCTGATACGCCAACACCGTGGGTTAATTATATTTCTAACGGTAAATATTGTGGTTTGATAACAAATACAGGTGGTGGATTTAGTTTTTATAAAAGCACTTTAGACACCAGAATTACAAGATGGAGACCTGAGGGACTTCCTTTTGACAGACCGGGTAGATATATTTATATCAGGGATAGTGAGACAGGTGAATACTGGTCTCTTGGCTGGGCTCCTGTTCAGAAAGAATTGGATTTTTATGAATGCAGACACGGGGTAGGATATACAAAAATTACTACTGAATATAAAGGGATAAGAGCTGAGGTTCTATATTTTGTGCCTCAAGGAAAAGATAATTTGGAAATATGGCATATAAATTTAAAAAACAAAGAAAATAAAAAAAGAGCGATTGATGTATTTTTATATTCAGAATTCTGCGTAGGAAATGCTTTGGATGATATTGTATGGAAAAATGAACAGCATTTCAACTTTGCTAAATTTGAAGACGGAACAATATATGCAAATAGATCTTTTGACAAAGAGCCTGATTATGGTTTTCTTTCAACAGACCTTGATGTTGATGATTATGATTGTGATAGAGAAAGATTTATTGGAATATATAACTCTGAAGCAAATCCTAAAGGAGTTATAAGAGGTAAATGCTCTAACTCTCCTCTGTTATCAGGAAATATGATAGGAGCGATGAGGAGTAGAATTGAGATTGATGGGGATGGTAGTAAAGAATTTTTAGGACTGCTTGGATATGGAGAGAATAAAAATAAAGCAAGACAACTTACTAAAAAATATCAAAATGTTAGTTTGGCTAAGGAAAAATTTAAAGAACTTAAAAATTTTTATGATGGTATGTTAAATAAAAATACAATTGAAGTGCCTGATGAAAATATGAATATTATGGTAAATGTATGGAATAAAATGCAGGTAAAAATACTTTTTGAATTATCAAGAGCAGCATCATCATATCAGTGGGGTTTTTATGAAGGTATTGGATACAGGGATACTGCACAGGATAATTACGGTTATCTCTTAATAAACCATGAGCAGGTTAAAGATAAAATAAAACTTCTTGCAAAATTTCAGTTTAAGGATGGGACTGCTTATCATACATTCTTCGATGTTACAGGAAAAGGAATGATAACAGGGCATACTGACGATCACCTTTGGCTTGCAATGGCAGTTGCTTATTATATTAATGAGACAGGTGATATTAAATTTCTTGATGAAAAGGTGAAGTATGTAGATGGTGAGCCGGCAACAATGTATGAACACTGTGTAAGGGCTATTGATTATACGATTTCACATAAAGGTACTCATGGACTGCCACTGATAGGTGAAGCGGACTGGAATGACTGTCTAAATGCAGGACAAGGAGGAAAAGGAGAAAGTGTTCTTTTAGCGCAACTGCTTTGTTATATTCTGAAAATGATGGCACCTATTTGTAAAATTTACGAAAGAAATGAAGATGCCGTGAGATTTCTTGAAGAAGCAGAAAAAACAAAAAAATTAGTAAATGATACATGCTGGGATGGAAAATGGTATATAAGAGCATATACTGATGATGGGACTGTTATTGGTTCTTCTAAAAGTGAATATGGAAAAATATATATAATGACTCAGAATTGGGCAATAATAAGCGGTATAGCAGAAGGGGAGAGAGCAAAGACCTGTATGGAATCGGCAAGAGAGATGTTAGATACAAAATGGGGTCCCAAAATAACCACACCTCCATACGCAAAATGGGATGACAGGATTGGTACGGCAACAATGTGTGTTATGGGAAAAAAAGAAAACGGAGCAATATTCTCACATCCTATAACATGGGCAATAATAGCTGAATGCATATTAGGAAGAGCAGATGTTGCATATGACTATTACTCTAAAACACTTCCAATGAATCCAGAAAGGGATTTTGATGTATTCAGAACAGAACCATACACTTATCCTGAATTTGTTGTTGCAGAATCTCATCCTGATTTTGGAATGGGAAGCCATTCATGGATGACTGGATGTGGCCCTTGGTTTTTAAGGGGAGCATATGACTATATACTCGGCATCAGGCCGACTTTAGATGGTCTGGTGATTGACCCGTGCATACCTGCTAAATGGAAGAGTTATAAGATGAAGAGAGAATTCAGAAACGCTGTATATGAAATCAATATAAAGAATCCTGACAATGTCTCAAAGGGAATTAAAAAAATTGTTATAGATGGAGAAGAGTTTGAAGGCAATGTTCTGCCTATCTTTTCTGATGGGAAGATTCATAAAGTTGAAGTAACAATGGGGGTACTGAAAACGAAAAAGTGCTTGTTGTAAAGTAAATCTGGAAAGGAGTTTTATGAGTATTGAAATTAAAAGATGTGAACCTGAAAAATTAAAGGAAGCGGCAGAAGTTACAACAAAAGTATTTGAAGATACTTTTTTAATGGATGTTATCGCTATAGAAGAAGAATTTAAGCTGGATAATATTCGTGTGTTATATGCTGAGAGAGGTGAAATGGCAAGTGTTGTATGCGTATCTCCGAGAAAAATGTATTTTTCCGGTGCTGAACTTTCGCTTGGAGGAATTGGCGGCGTTGCTACATTATCAAATCATCGCAGAAAGGGATATGCAGGTAAGCTTAATAAAAATGCAATTGATTTTATGAAGGAAGAAGGTTATGATATCTCAGTTCTTTATCCTTTTAGTAGCGAATATTATGCAAAATTTGGATATCGGGATTTTATTACTCCTTTTGGTGTTATAAGAACAGAAAATTTAGAACAAATTCCGGAAACAGGCTACAATGTTCGAAAATTTGAGGAAAAAGATTTGGATAGTGTAGAAGAAATTTATGATAGTTTTAATTATAATAAAATAGGTCCTGTAGTGAGAAATAAAATCTACTGGATTCAGAAAAATAAGAAAAACGAGATGTTAACGGACAGTTTTTTTGTTGCAATAAAAAATGAAAAAGTTGTTGGATATGCCATTTTAAATTATATAAAAATAGATTGGTCTGCTGAAGAAAAACAGTTAAAAATCGGGGAAATTGGATATCTGGAAGGAGAAGAAATGTCGGTACATTCTCTGATAAAAAGAATTTTATCAGAGGCATCTAATAAAGGATATAACCGGGTTTTTTATGATATAATAGATGGTGTGGATTTAAAATACGGTGAGCTGCCAAATGATGATGATAAAGAAAAATATAACAATTTAAAACAAGTAAAAATGTATAAAATAATCAATCTTAAAAGTATTTTGAGAGAGATTACACCTGTTTTAAATATAAGGATTAGGGAAAAAAAATCTGACTCTCTATCATGGGAAGAATTCATCAAAATCACACACAAGGTGAAAGATTATCAAGGCAGTGTAGAAGTGCTGTTTTTAGAATCTCAAACTCTTCTGAAAATGGATGAAGGCGAGTTTGTAAAGCTTCTTTTAGGACTGTGTGCTTTTAATAAGTTACAAATTGAAAATGGGGATGCTCTTCCTTTTGAAGAAAAAGATATAATAAATATTCTTTTTCCTGAATGTAATCCAGTTTACTGGGATTACGATTATCTTTGACAAATGGCTACTGTAATTATAAAAAACTTGACAAAAAAATTTGGAAAAGTAATAGCGGTAAAAGATTTTAGTTTAGATATAAAGCATAAAGAATTTTGCGTCTTCGTGGGACCTTCCGGTTGTGGTAAATCAACTACATTAAGAGCAATCGTTGGACTGGAAGAAATAACCGAAGGAGAAATATGGATAGACGATGTTCTAGTTAACGATATTCCACCAAAAGATAGAAATATCGCTATGGTATTTCAAAATTATGCTCTATATCCTCATATGAATGTATTTGAAAATATGGCTTTTGGATTAAAACTCAGAGGATATGATAAAGTAGAAATAGATGAAAAAATAAAAAAAGCAGCTGACGTGCTGGGAATAAAATCTTTATTGAAAAGGGTTCCCAAGGCTCTTTCAGGAGGACAAAGACAAAGAGTGGCATTAGGAAGGGCGATAGTGCGTAACCCAAAGGTCTTTCTATTTGATGAGCCTCTTTCAAATCTTGATGCTAAGCTAAGAGTTCAAATGCGCATGGAGATTAAAAAACTTCATATAAAACTACAGGCAACTACCGTATATGTTACACATGATCAGGTAGAAGCAATGACTCTTGGTGATAAAATAGTAATAATGAAAGATGGAATAGTTCAGCAGGTATCGGATACACTTACAATTTATAACAAACCTGTGAATAAATTTGTGGCAGGGTTTATTGGTTCACCTCCTATGAATTTTATTAATGGAAGCATTGTAAAAAAAAATGATTCGATATGGTTTAAAGAAAAAACAATGGAAGTAAAAATTCCTGATGAACACAAGAAAGTTTTAATTAATTATATTAACAAAGAAGTGATTTTTGGTATAAGGGCTGAGGATATATACGATAGATTATATACAAACATATCAATGACAGGCAATACGGTCATGGTAAAAGTTGATATAGTTGAGTGTCTTGGAAGCGAGAAACTTTTGTACTTGAAAACTGGTGAAAATAACTTCATAACTAAAGTAAAAATACAGAATCAAGCAATTGTAAATCAGACAATAGAAGTTGTATTTGATATGGAAAAAATGCATATTTTTGATAAAGAAACTGAGAAAGCGATAATGTAGGAGAAAAATCGAAAATGAAAGAACAATTATTAGATAAAATTGGACCAAAACAGCAAATATTAAAGTTAAAGTGGATAACAATTGGTATTTTTTTTGGTTCCATAATTTTTTTTACGAGAATAAATCTTGTTATATATTCAAGAATGTTAGATACTTTTACTCCCAACTTTACAATATTGACTATTGTTGGAATAATAATACTTTTTTCAATAGCAGTAGTTAGTTTACTTTTTAAACCGATAAATAAGCAAGTATTAAGAATGAAGCATTTTAAAGAAAAAGTAGAAGAATCTAATGCACTTTTACAAAAAGCGAGTTCTGAGATGGATCAACAGAATCAACTTTTAGAACAAAGTAATGAACAATTATTAAGTATACAGAGAATCATTAAAGAGATGATACAGAGTAAGGATCTGGATAAAATATTAGGCATAATAACTAATAGCATACGGAATTATTTATCATATGATCACGTTGCAGTGTGTCTTTTAGATGAGAAAAAGAAAATATTAAAACCAATACATAGTTACGGTTTAAATAAAGATGAATTATCTTCATTGGAAATTTCTCTTGATAATAAAGATAGTTTTATTGTTTTAAGTGTTCTTGAAAATATTCCAAGGATAACCAAGCAAAATATCTATAAGAATGGGAAAATGAAAACTCAAGAAATAAACATACAAAAAGGTAAGGTGGCAATTGTCCCACTGGAAGCAAAAGGAAAAACTATAGGTGTTCTTGTGGCAGATAACCTGAAGTCTGATAAGAAAATTGAAGAGCAGGATTTACGTTCGTTAGTAATATTTACGAATCAAATGGGTTTAGCAATAGAAAATGCAAGACTCTATCAGACAGAAAAGAGGTTTAATGATGAATTACAGCGGCAATTGGACAAAAAAATAAAAGAGCTGAAAAAAGCTCATAAGCAGGTTATTCAAAGTGAAAAGCTCTCAGCTTTAGGAGAAATGGCTACAGTAGTAACTCATGAAATAAGAAATCCATTAGCAACGATTCGTATGTCTGGAGAACTTATCGCTGAAGTTATACAAAAAGATCATCCCAAAAGGAAATATGTAGATTATATTATACAGGTAGTTGACGAATTAAACCGGGTAGTCACTGATATTTTAACTTTTAGCCGCATGCCGAATTTAGAAATTAAAAAATTCGACATACATAAGTTACTAGATAATCTTTGTTCGTTTCTTAAGATTAGTGATTTTATTAAATATGATATTAAATTTTCTAAAGATTATAATAAAACAATTTCGCATATTTACGGGGACTCTGACCAAATAAAGCAGGTTTTGTTGAATATAATTCAAAATGCGTGTCAACTTATGAAAGATCGAGGAATTAGACATCTTACAATAAGAACTAAAAAAAATGATAAAGGTATAAATATTGAAATAGAGGATACAGGCATTGGTATCCCAAAAGAAAATTTTGAAAAAATATTTGAGCCGTTTTTTACAACAAAAGCAAAGGGAACAGGGCTCGGACTACAGATCTCAAAAAATATAATAGAAGCACATAATGGTAAAATTTCTGTTGATAGTAAAGTCGGTGTTGGGAGCATCTTTACTATTTCATTGCCTATTGAGAAAAGGGGACAAGAGAGAAGGAATATAAATAGAAGAGAAGATAAGGATAGATAAGAGAAATGAAAAAAAATATTTTAATCGTTGAAGATGAAGAGTTACTGTTAGATACTTTTGTTGACGCCATGGAAAATATGGGATACAATACAGTTGGAAAATCAGATGGAAAAACTGCGTTAGAGTATGTTAATTCATTCAAACCGGATCTTATAATACTGGATATAAAGCTTCCTGACATGAGCGGATTACAGATTCTGGAAGAGATAAGGAAAATATTACCGAAAGTACCAATTATAATGTGTACAGCATATGATTCTTTTAAAACCGATTACGAAGTATGGGCTTCCAAAGTAACAGATTATATAGTAAAGCCTGTAATTTTGAAAGATATAGAAGAAAAGATTAAAAAGATACTTGGCGATAATTAAACATCTTCTGAAACAGTAGAATTTCATGTTGATTATTTTACTTATTATTATAATAGCGGCAGCAATTTTTAATCATATTCATCATATCAAAGAAAGAAAGAAACTGATTTTTTATTATAAGAAGCGACTTGAATATGTTAAGCAGATTACAGAGTCATTACAAAGCACTTTGGATCTTGACGAGGTTTTTATAAGAACACTTAATAGATTATCGGATAAGTTTAATTTTAACCCCATTTTTTTATATATAATTGAAAAACCTCTTGAGGGTATTTATCTGAAGTGTATTGCAATTTCCGGAATGGTATCACTTAAAGGGATAGAAAAATATAGCATTCATATTGAAGATAAAAGCGATCCTATATATTCATTAATTCATAATAAAAAAACAGTTTTTGATTTCAATTCTCCTCAGTTGAAAAAGAAGACAAAATTAAAAAATTTATCGATTCTGCCAATGATGGCTGCAAACAGAATAATAGGGCTATTAGTTACGAAAGAGATATCCGATGACCAGGATTTACTGCCTCTTAAGATATTTATAAATGAAGCAGGACTATCGATAGAAAATGCACGGTTATTTAAAAAAGTACAAAATTTATCAATTATAGATGAACTAACACAGATTTATAATAGACGATATTTTTATAAGCGGCTATCTGAAGAAGTAGAGCTTGCTAAAAGATACAAAAATTACATTTCGATTGCAATGATAGATGTTGACGATTTTAAACATTATAATGATATAAACGGTCATCTGGCTGGTGATATATGTCTCAGACAGATTGCAAAATTTATAAAATCTGTAACCCGTAAAGTAGATATAGTCGCCCGTTATGGAGGTGAGGAATTTATTGTAATATTACCTGCAACAGATAAAGAAGGCGCATTTGCCATCTGTGAGAAAATTAACAAATCAGTAGAAAAGGCATCTTTTAAACAGGGAGAAAAACAACCTTTAGGTAAAGTAACTGTAAGTGTGGGCTATGCCACATATCCAACAGATACACAGGAATCTGAAAATTTAGTTGATCTTGCGGATAAAGGTCTCTATCGTGCGAAAAACTCAGGGAAAAACAAAATAAGTGTCGGGATATAAGATCATGTGTCATTACGAGCGCAAGCGTGGTAATCTCGAGTTTGCTTTGGCTAATTTTATCATACTCGCATGACAGGGTGATACTTTACTTATGAATTTAGGAGTAAGTTATTTTGGCAATAAATTTCCCGAACATGCCCAAAAGGATTTTGAAGATATCCTCAGACATAACTGTACTTATGTTATAATAACTTTTGATGAGAATGATTTGCAATTTTATGCGAAGACATTTAAAAAACTTGTTGATATCGCTCACAGATTAGGTCTAAAAGTATATTTTGCTCCATGGGGAGTTGGTGGTTTTTTTGGCGGGGAGGCTTTTTCTAATTTTATCTCTTTAAATATTGATGCAAGACAAATTCTTTTCAATGGTAAAATTGCACCGGCAGCCTGTATAAATAATATTAAATTTAAAAAATTTATGAAACAATGGACTCAGTCAGCAATTGATACTGGTGCAGATGTGATTTTTTGGGATGAGCCGCATTTTTATTTAGACTGGTGGGAATATTTAAAGGATGATTCATGGTCATGTAAATGTTCATCTTGTAAAGAATTATTCAAACTTAAATATTCCTATCCGATGCCGAATGAAATAACATTAGATGTAAAGAAATTTCGCAGAGAATCAATAAAAGATTTTTTAGAAGATATTTGTAATTTTAGCCACAGGCAAAATATGAAAAATGCTTTATGTTTTATTCCTTTTGATGAAGAAAAAGCAGGAACATCCGACTGGGATGCGATTGCAAGTATTAAACATCTTGATATAGTTGGGACAGATCCTTATTGGATATCTGCCAACAAAAAACTTAAAGAATATATAAACTTGTTTGTGAATAGAATTATTGAAATTACGAAGAAGTATAATAAAGAAGGGCAAATATGGGTACAGGGATTTAATATACCTCATGGAAGAGAGGAAGAAATTAGTAAAGCAATAGAACTTATCGCTGATAGAGGTATAAAAAATATTGCTTGCTGGAGCTATAAAGGGACAGGACATATGTCTTATGGTGCAAGCGACAGACCTGATATTGTCTGGAAAATTATTGGCAGAGAGTATGGGAAATTGAAATGATTTATTATATTCAAGAAAAACAATGAATTTTCCGAACGAATTTGTATGGGGTGCCGCATCCGCAAGTTATCAAATTGAGGGTGCGGCATATGAAGATGCCAAAGGACTTTCAATTTGGGACATGATCTTTCTTTATTTTTTAATAAAAGGCTCAGCAATCAGAAAATTTATACCGATATTGCTGATAACTATTCATTTATCACTATTTACTATCTCATACGCACAAACAGATATATTTGATTTTTATTTGCCCTGGGATGATAGTACACAAAATATAACAAATTTAAGTTTTTTAAATCATAAGCCAGCAGGTAAATTAGGATTTGTAACAGTAGGTGATGATGGACATTTTTATGTTGGAGGGGAACGAATTAGATTTTTTGGAGTGAATCTTACGGCAGCAGCATGTTTCCCTTTAAAACAAGATGCAGAAAGAGTAGCCAAAAGAATGGCAAAATTTGGCATAAATATTGTTAGATTTCATTTTTTAGATAATGACTGGGGTTATAACATTTTTGCATCAAATGCTAATACTCGTGAATTATCACCTGAAGCGTTAGGTAGGTTTGATTATTTTTTTGCAAAACTTAAAGAACAAGGCA
>CAZPHG010000009.1:0-13115 GCA_964586585.1 uncultured bacterium
ATTTGCTGCAAGAACGGCAATTGTAGTTGTTTTTATCCCACCACCTGTTCCGCCCGGCGATGCCCCTATAAACATCAGCACTATTGTAAGAATAATTGAAAAATTTATCAAGTATGTAGCATTTACCATAGTAAATCCTGCGGTTCTCGCAGTAACCGATTGAAAAAATGCCATAGAAAATTGTTGAAATGTTCCCATTGAGTCTAAAGTATAAGGATTATTGAATTCAGCTAACCAGTAAAGAATTGTACCGCCTGCAAGAAGAAAAAATGTCATAGTAAGCACAATTTTTGTATGCGTCAAAATACGATGTTTCTTCCTCTTTATCACCGCTATGAATAATGCAAAAATATCATTTATTACAATATAACCTATGCCGCCCAAAATTATAAGAAAAGACAATATTAAAACAGCAATAAAATCTCCGCTTAAAGGAGCAAGTGAAACTCCTCCTTTAAAAAGGTCAAATCCGGCATTAGAAAAAGCAGAAATGGAATGAAAAACTCCAAAATAAACTGCTTGCGAAAAATTCTCTGTTACTCCTTTCATACGCCAGGTAAGCAAAAAAGCTCCAAGCAATTCTATAAAAAAAGTTACAGCAACTACTCTAAAAATAAAAGTAGATAATTTTAAACTTTTACTACCTGAAACCTGATGCTGGATAAGCAGTTTTCCTTTTATATTCATTCCTTTTCTCAAAAGAACTACCAACAAACTTGCCAGCACCATATAGCCCATCGCTCCTAATTGAATAAGTATAAGAATGACAATCTGTCCAAAACCGGTAAAAAAAGTTACTGTTTACTTGACAGTTAATCCTGTAACACATACAGCTGAAGTCGCTGTAAAAAGAGCATCTATAAAACTTATAGATTCCACTGTAGCACCGGGAATCATTAACATAAATGTTCCTAAAAGTATGATTGTAATAAATAATTGAATTAACTTTACTGATGGATTAAAATGTTTTCCGGAGGTAGGCATTTTATATAAAAATTAAAATTAAGCGGCAGTTTTTTGAGAAAAATCTATTAATTTTTTAATTGTTTCAATATCATTCAATGCTATTTCCTGCAGCATTTTCCTGTCTAAGTTAATGCCTGCTTTTTTCAAACCGCAAATAAACTTTGAATAACTTATGTCATTCATTCGGCAAGCGGCGTTTATTCTCATAATCCAGAGTTTTCTCATCTCTCTTTTTTTCATCTTACGATGAATAGTTGAATACTGCATACTTTTTTCAAGTTGATTTTTTGCGCTGCGGTATCTGCGGCTATTGGCATTAGTATATCCCTTTGCCGCTTTTAGATATTTTTTATGTTTTTTTCTTTTTAGTTGTCCTCTTTTTACTCTCATAATTATTTTTTCCCTATTGCACTTTTAATTGTTTTTGCATTTTTTCCTTTAACAAGGGTTGAAGACCTTAATTTTCTGCGTCTCTTGGATGTCTTCTTGGTAAGAAGATGAGATGCGCCTTCATGTCCACGCTTTACTTTCCCTTTTGCTGTAGTTCTAAATCTCTTTTTAGACCCCGAATGTGTTTTATTTTTATGCGCCATGTATCCCTTTCTCTTTATCAGGAACCAAAAGCATTGTCATATAAAACCCTTCAAAAACCGGTTCACTTTGCACAATACCTATTCCTTTAAATTCTGCAATCATAGCATTTAAGATTTCTCTTCCAATGTCAAGATGCTCTTTCTGCCTACCCTTAAACATCATATTTACCTTAACCTTGTGCCCATCATTTAAAAATTCTTTTATATGTTTGGATTTAACCTCTAAATCATGCCTGCCTATATTTGGCGATACTCGTATTTGCTTTAATTGAGCAGATTTTGATTTTCTTTTATTCTCTTTGGATTTTCTCTTCTTATCATAATAATAACGTTTATAATCCAATAATTTACAAACCGGCGGATTAGCTTGCGACACTATTTCTACTAAATCCAATTCACTTTCTTTTGCCCTGTTAAGTGCTACTTTAATACTTACAACGCCTATATTCTTTCCGTCGCTACTTAACAAATGCACATGTGTTGCAGTTATTTCTTCGTTTGTTTTTAATCTACTATTTTTTATATTCTGTATCCTCTCTTATTTTTATTTTAGAACATATCCCTATTATTTATAACTTATATCAAAAACAATTGCTAATGTCAAATTATACTTGATCAAGCAAAAAGAAAAAATCATCTTTAAAGATAAGAAAAATCAAGTAAAGCAATAAAAGAGTAATAAAAATTATTACAAAAATTTTTATTCCGAATTTTTTTTTTAATACAGGAGTGTATTTTTCCCATCCGCAAGACGGACAAAACATAATTTTTTGTGATTTAATTTTTTTACCGCATTTAATACAATTATAAATCTGATTTATTTTTTTTGACATGCTTTTTTTATAGATTCTGCAGCTTTTCTTGCTGCTCCCATAGCACTTATCACCGTAGCCGAACCTGTTACTATATCTCCACCGGCATATACTCTGTCGATGTTTGTCAGCCCAGCCACTTCATTAACTTCAATATAACCCCAACGATTTAATTTCAAATTAAGCATTGTTTCCAAAAGAATTTTGTTAGGAGCTGCTCCTATTGCCATTACCACCACATCAACATTTAATTCAAATTCGCTTGCCGGTATAGGCACAGGGCGGCGCCTGCCGGAATCATCTGGTTCGCCTAATTCCATTTTTATACATTTTAATTTTATAACGCGTCTTTCCTCATCTCCTATAATCTCAACAGGATTTATAAGAAATTTTAACTCTACCCCTTCTTCCACAGCATTTTCTATTTCTTCATCCCTTGCCGGCATTTCTTTACGGGATCGTCTATAAATATTATATACTTTATCTGCTCCTAGCCGAATTGCAGTTCTTGCCGAATCCATTGCAACATTTCCACCTCCAACTACAGCTACCGCTTTTCCAACTTTCAAAGGAGTATGATGTTTTGGATAAAGATAACTACCCATAAGATTGCTTCGGGTAAGATACTCATTGGCAGAATAAACACCTATTAAATTTTCGCCCTTAATATCCATAAATTTAGGCAACCCGGCGCCTATTCCTATAAAAACAGCATCGTGAATTTTAAGAAGTTCATCCATTAAAAGTGTTTTACCTATTATATAATTTGTTTTAATTTGGACACCAATTTTTTTAAGTCCATCCACTTCTTTATCTATAATCTCGTTAGGAAGCCGAAATTCAGGAATGCCATACCGCAATACTCCGCCGGGCTCATGAAGCGATTCATATAAAATAACTTTATAACCGTAATTTGCTAAATCTCCGGCAATTGTAAGTCCAGCAGGGCCGGCTCCGATAATTCCGATAGATGATTTTAAAGGATTAATTTTAGTTGTCTGTATATTTATTTTTCTTTTTAATGTTTCATCGGCAACATATCTTTCAAGCACGGCTATATTCACAGGTTCGAATTTCTTGCCCAATACGCACATAGAAGCGCACTGGTCTTCCTGCGGGCAGACCCTACCGCATACGCCGGGAAGTAAATTAGTATTCCATAATATTGAAATTGCTTTTTTAATATCATCCTCTAAAATACATTGTATAAATGATGGAATATCTACTCCCACAGGACAGCCTTCAACGCAGGGCTTATTTTTACACATTAAGCATCTTTCCGCTTCTTTTAAGGCATTTTCTTTAGAATAACCGATAGAAACTTCTAAAAAATCTTTTCGGCATTGTGACGCTACTCTTTTTTTAACGGGAATTTTTTTAGGAACAATAGCCATCAGAATGTTGCCTAATTATTTCCTCTTCTTCTTTTTTATACATATTTAATCTGTTAATAAGCAAATCAAAATCAACTTTATTGCCGTCAAAATCAGGACCATCGACGCAGGCAAATTTCGTTACCCCACCGACTTCCACTCTACAGGAACCGCACATTCCTGTTCCGTCAACCATTACAGGATTTAAAGATACTTGCAGGGGAATATTATCTTTTTTTGTTATTTCACTTACTGCTTTCATCATTACAGGCGGTCCTACAGCATATACAAAATCAATAACTTCGCCATTTTTTATTATATCTAAAAAAGGAGTTGTTACCAATCCCTTTATTCCAACAGAACCGTCATCGCTTGTAAGAATAAATTTATTTGCTATTTTTTTCAATTCATCCTTTAAAATAAGATATTTATTGTTTCTTACTCCTTCTATGATGGTTAAATTATTGCCAAGTTCTTTTAATTCTAAGGCAACCGGTTTAAGCGGCGCCGCACCTATTCCGCCTGCAATTAAAACTACATGACCGAATTTTTTCAACTTGGAAGGTTCTCCGAGCGGTCCTGCAACATCTCTTATTTTATCGCCTTTTTTCAAATTACATAATTGCTCAGTAGTGTAGCCGACGATTTGCACAATTAATCGCACATTGCCGTTTTTTACTTCCACAATAGTTAAAGGTATTCTTTCGCTGCGATTAGTCTGATTAATGATAAGAAACTGCCCTGCTTGAAATTTTTCAGCAATTAAATGGTTTTTGAGCCAGATGTCTTTTATATCTTTTGCAATTAGATTTGTTTTAATTATTTCATTCAATCTCTTATAATTCTTTCAAAGCCGGCAAAATCCACAATATCTATTTGTCCTAATTTCTTAAGCATTTTATCAATCAGAAGGTTCAATCCTAAATTATCGGAAGAAATATGACCTGCAATAATAACATTAAGATTAGCGGATTTTGCTTTTTCATAATGTTTATCACTCATATGCATTGCTACTACTGTAGAAATACCGCTTCTCACCAATGCTTTTAAGAGTTCGGCAGCGGGTTCTGTGCCACCTGTCATATCAACAAAAATTTTACCACACCTGTTGGATTCGCTGCCGTTAAGAATTCTTGGCGGCTGTCCGTTTACAGCTGACAGTTTATATTCAGGTATTTTCATTAAAAGATTTACTGCTTCTTTAAGATTGTCAGGTTTTTCTTTTTCAAAGAAATCATCAAGATATTTTTTCACATGATTATCGGCAGGAGTATGTATAGTTAGAACGGGAATATCAAGAATTTTTGCAGCGTCGCTTTCTCTAAAATGATTTGCAGGAGAAACTTTGCGGGATACCTCAGATTTTCTTTTCTGAGTAATACTGTCTGAAATACTTGCAGGCACACCTAATTCAGTAAATATATCTGCCTGCATATCCATTACCTCATAAAAATTTGAGTATGCTCTTCCAATCGGATGGTGAGCTATAATTAAAGGTTTTTTTTCTGAATTTTCCGTAATTTTTTTAACCAATAAGAGTTCTGGTGTATCTACATCTATTCCGACCCATATTTCATTGGCATCTCTTTCAGGACTTCCCCATATTATTCTTGAATCCGCATAAGGGCTTTCAAACGAATGAATGTCAAATATTTCTTTTTCAATTCCGCTTAATTTTTCATAGCCCTCTTTTTTTTTTCTTAAAATCTTTTCTATATCTTTAATTCCGCGCGGATCCTGAGCGATTCCTTCTTTAACGGCAAACTCCATTATATCTTTAATCTTCATTCGCACTCCTTTTTTTAAAAAATCTGTAATTTAATTTATTGGCTTTTGAAATACCTATTCGCGGACCGCATTCTACCTGAAATTTCTCTATTTTTTTATCTAAAATATATAACGATTCAGATAGAATACTAAATCCATTATCAGCAATATCTATATTCAATGCCTGAACGAGTTTTGCAGGACCCGAAGCAATATCCTTCAACATTTCTTTATTTCTTCGTTTTTTCATTTCGGAAATGCCTACTTGCGGCAAAAGAGATCTTATTAAAACAGCGCCGGGTGAATCTTTTTTTTCACAAGTAATATTAAAGCAGTGATACATCCCATAAATCAAATATACATAAATTATACCGGGACTGCCGAACATTAAACTATTTCTTTTTGTCCTGCCGCAATATGCGTGGCTTGCTTCATCTTCAGAACCTAAATAAGCCTCAGTTTCAATAATCATTCCCCCGCATAGATGCCCTCCGCGTTTTGTTAAAAGATATTTACCTATTAAATCTTTTGCAACACAGAGCGTTGACCTATTGAAAAAAGATGGTTTAATTAAATTTTCGGATAAAGTTACCCTCTGCGTTTTTGTGTTTTTACCTGTTTTGTGCGTTTTACTTCTCTGCGTCTATCTTTTAACAATCTTCTTTTTTCAGTTGATTGATCAATGTTTTTTATTTCACTGGGAGTCATATGAAACCTGCGTTTTTTTAATTCGTTCTTTATTCCCGCTCTGCTACACTCTCTCCTGAACCTCTTTAATATTGAACTTACAGTTTCATTATCCTTTTTAGTAATTTTAGGACCATTTGGCATTTTTCATCACCTCGCTTTCTTTGCCTTACCCGGGCGGCCAATTCATTTGCCTTCCACCTAAAAGATGCATATGCAAATGTTCAACCGACTGCCCGCCATCTTCATTACAATTAACAACTATTCTGTATCCGCTTTCATCTATACCGTATTCTGCGGCAAGTTTTGATGCAATAACCAACAAATGACCTAAAATATCAGCCATTGCCTCATTTATATTTTTTATATGTTCTTTCGGAACAATTAATAAATGAATCGGTGATTGCGAATTAATATCATTAATCGCGAATACTTTTTCATCTTCATATTTTAATTTGGTATTAATTTCACCTTTTATTATTTTACAAAAAATACAATTTTCCATTTGTAAATCTTTCTATTTGCTTCTGATGATAAGAGCAAAGTTTTCCGCTTGTTATTTGTGAATAGAGCATATCTTTCTGCCAGTGCGAATTAAACAAACAGCATTCTTTTTTTTCACAAAATAACTCTCCTAAAAAATAATAAAAAACTGCCTGCGTAACATATCCTGCGATTAACTGCCCAAATCGGCTATCGGTTAATCCTATAATATACTCCCCGTCATCATTCCCACGATAATACTCTCTGCTTCTTGCCGGCCCCTTTATAATTCCATTTGTAGATATAACCGCAGGATTTCCTAATATTATAGTTCTTATATGCGGAATATCCCCTTCTACTTCCTGCGTAACAATCATTCTGTCAGTAATTACTACAGAAAGTCCTTTATCTTTTGCTTCTATGTTATCTCTTAAAATTTCCTGAATAATAAATCCGTTATATAAAACCCCTTCTTTTGGCTTTTTTTCAAGCAATTTTTTTTCAATTTCTATTAGATTTTTTTTTATAATAGAAGATGAATTTTTAATAAATCTTGCTTCATAAAGCCGACAGGCGTTTTCATAACCGGCAACAATAACACCATTTGTATTATGCAGTAATATCTTAAAATCAGGCAGATATTCTTTTATTTTTTTTTGAAAAATCCCTTCTAAATTAAGCGAACTTTCATTTAACAGGACAACTTCTACCATTTGTTACGAAAGATCTTCATTTATTATTTTAGCAAGTTTTCTTCCCGAAAGAAGCATAGCTCCAAAAGTAGGTCCCATTCGCGGTAAGCCGTAAGCTGTAGATACCGACATTCCGCAACAATAAAGTCCTTCTGCAAATTTTCCTGTATGTTCAACAACAGCATCTTCGGATTCTTCAACCCACATTGCTCCGAAGCCTGCAAGTTTTTCTCCTTTTCTTTCCACATACTTAGAAAGCGCTGCTGCATCATGCCCTGTAGCGTCAACTAATGCTTTTGTTTCCAGCGCTACCGGGTCAACACATGTAATTTGTCGCGGCAATGCGTCTACCGGTGTCCAGTTTATTACTGCGCCGCCTACAACACCGCCTTTTCTTAATACTAAATCATCAAACATAGTCATATTGGCAAACTTTACACCGCTATCGCATGCCGCCTTTATCAATCCTGAACAGGCGTGCGGGCCGTCTGCGACAAAAAGACCCTCGTATTTTTTATAATAAGGAATATTTAATTCTTCAAGAACTTTTTCACCAGGACTCCTTACAGTTAATTTATTCATAAGATATCCGCCAAGCCAAAAGCCGCCGCCAAGATAATTGTTTCTTTCAACTATCAATACTTTGCGTCCTTTTTTGGCAAGATCCATTCCGCATATCAAACCTGACGGACCTGCGCCGATTATAAGACATTCTGTTTCTATATAATCAGAAAACTCTTTTGCAAACTCTTCAATTATTGCTCTTGTTACAAGTTTTTCACTAACTTTTGCAAATTTCACTTCCATAATTTATTTCTCCTTAACGCCGATATAAAATCAGCAGCTACAAAACAACTCTTAACTCTTCTTAACGCAGGCTGAAGAACTCTTTGCTAAAAAACGACGGCTTATGTGTCGTTTTTTTTTACGCTCATCCCCGCGGCTCCCTCTTAAAGCACTCAGTCGCTCACTTCATCTGGCTTATGCCAGGCGTTCGCTCCTTAAAGCACTCAGTCGCTCACTTCATCTGGGCTTATGCCAGCGTTCGCTCCTTCCCCTTCTACCCTTTCTTTACGGTGCTGTTATATATCCTTTAATAGCAGTTGCCGCCGCTATACATGGATTGGCAAGATACACTTCAGAATTTTTATCACCCATTCTACCGACAAAATTTCTATTTGTAGTAGATAAAACTTTTTCGCCGGCAGCTAAAATTCCCATATGTCCGCCAAGACACGGACCGCAAGTCGGCGGAGAAATTATAGCTCCAGCATCGGCAAAAATTTTCAATAACCCTTCATCTATCATTCTGCGATATAGTTTAGCCGTTGACGGAATAAGTATAAATCTTACATCAGAATGAGCTGATTTTCCTTTAATAATTTCCGCCGCTTCTATATAGTCATCCCATCTGCCGTTTGTGCAGGAGCCAAGCACTACCTGATCTACTTTTATTTCTTCTGTTATTGAACTTATAGCTCGGGAATTTGCAGGCGATGACGGAAATGCTACCTGCGGTTCAATAAGCGAACAATCAATTTCCATAATCTCTTCATATTCTTCATCTTTTTCAATAGAATAATTACTGTCTAAAAGCGAATACGGTCTTGTTGCCCTGCTCTCCACATAATCTATTACTTTATCATCTGCTTCCATAATTCCGTAATTGGCACCACATTCTATAACCATATTTGCTATGGTAAATCTTGAATCTATAGATAATTCATTCATAGTTTCACCGCAAAATTCAAGTCCCTTATAAATAGCACCATCTGTTCCAAGTATGCTTATAATGTAAAGTATTATATCTTTACCGCTTACATAAGGTTTTAGTGAACCTTTCAGAATAATTTTTATTGTTTCAGGAATTTTAAACCAGCACTTTCCGCTGAGCCACGCGGCTGCAACATCAGTAGAACCTACACCCATAGATAATGCGCCAAGCGCGCCATAAGTAACCGTATGAGAATCCGCTCCGATAATTATATCGTTAGGAAGAACCAATCCATCTTCCGGCAACAGAACATGCTCTATTCCACAGCCGGCTTCAAAAAATTTAATACCCCATTTACGGGCAAAATCACGAACTTTTTTAACTTGTTTTGCGGACGCTATATCTTTATTGGGAGTAAAATGGTCTGCTACAAATATAATCTTATCGGGTTTCTTAATTTTATCTAACGAAGTTGCTTCAAATGCATCTATGGCAAGAGGCGTTGTTACATCATTTGAAAGAATTACATCAACATCTACTTCAATAAATTCACCTGCTGCAAGTTTCTTTTTATTTAATTTATTTTTTAATATATTTTTAGCAAGACTCATATATTTATATTACGCACCGGACGCTTTTCCTTTCTTTTGTTTTCGTAAAAACCATATTCTATTGATAGCGCTGATATAAGCAAAAGCCGAAGCTTCAATAATATCAGTTGAGGCGCCGCGACCTTGTATTTCTGTGGAATTATCCGATTCTTTTATAATTATTGTGACCTCGCCAAGCGCATCACCGCCTTTTGAAATTGCCTTTATACGATAATCTACAAGAATATATTCAATACCTATAATTTTATTTATTGCGCGATAACAGGCATCAACAGGCCCATCACCTGTAGATGCTTCCTGTATTATTTTTACAGAACCATTCTCGTCAGTTATTTTTATTCTGACAGTGGCTGTTGGAATGGTCTTTGAACCTGATACAGTATGAATATAATCAATTTCAAATCTTTTTTTGGTTATACCTAACTGTTCATCTATCAGAGAAATCAGATCGTCATCGTAAATCTGCTTTTTCTTATCGGCAAGTTTCTTAAAATTCTTAAAAAGCATATCCATATCTATTTTTTGAACATCACCTATGAGAGATTTTATTCTTTTAGATAAAGCATGTCTTCCTGAGTGTTTTCCAAGCACTAATGTTTCAGTTTTACAACCAACAGATTCCGGCGTCATTATCTCATAAGTTAATACATTTTGAATAACACCATGCTGATGAATTCCCGCTTCATGCTTAAAAGCATTTTCGCCGACCACTGCCTTATTTTTTTGTATATCAAAACCTGTAAATCTTGATACCATATTAGATGTGGAACAAATTTGTTTTGTATTGATATTTGTTGAAATATTATACATATCAGCCCGTGTTACTAAACTCATTATAATTTCTTCAAGCGCGGCGTTACCTGCTCGTTCTCCTATGCCGTTTATTGTGCATTCAACTTGCCGGGCGCCGTTAAGTATTGCGGCAAGTGAATTTGCAGACGCCATCCCTAAATCATTATGACAATGAACACTTATAATTATTTCTGAAGGAAGAACAGCTCTTATTTCTTTAATTATGTCTGCAAACTCATTCGGCATAGTATAACCTACGGTATCGGGAATATTGATTACATTTGCTCCTGCTTCTGATGCGGCTACAACTACTTTTTTTAGAAAATCCATCTCTGTTCTGATGGCGTCTTCAGCAGAAAATTCTACATCAGGACAAAATGATTTTGCAAATTTTACTGCTTTAACAGCGTTAGATAAAACTTCATCTTTAGTCATTTTTAATTTTGCTTCTCTATGAATAGGACTGGTTGCTATAAAAGTATGTATTCGCGGGTGTTTGGCATATTTTACCGCTTCCCAGCATTGTTTTATATCATTTTCAATTGCTCTGGCAAGACCGCAAATAGTAGAGTTTTTTAATTCTTTTGCAATCCTGCTGACTGCTTCAAAATCACCATCAGACGCAACAGGAAAACCTGCTTCTATAACATCAACACCAAGCTGCTCAAGCTGTCTTGCTATTGTAAGTTTTTCTGCAATACTAATACTTGCGCCGGGTGACTGTTCACCGTCTCTTAAAGTTGTGTCAAATATAATTATTTTATCCATATTTTTTTCCTATTAGCGGCGTTATTATATAAAAAGAAAACATTATAGTCAAAAAAAGCGGTGTCCAAAACGATAAAACTGCCGCTATCAGAAGCCCTGCTGTCCAAATTATTTTTGTTTTAACAGTTAAATTTACAAAATTAAAATATTTAATTTCAACGCTCATCAAAATTGAAACTACTGCTGTCAATATTACCATCAGTGAATAAAATTTTGACAATTCAGAGTTTCCTTGTAAAATAAATATTATAATAGACAGTAAAATTCCAACTGCTGCAGGAAGAGAAAAACCTGAATAATTGAGGTTATCTTTTTCTATTAAAATATTTTTAGAAAGCCAATATAATCCTGATACAATAAAAACAAAAACCGCAATGATTCCTGCTATTCCATAATCGTTGAAAAACATTTTCCATAACAATATAGACATAGTCGCAATAAACCAGAAACTATATCCTATAAATGGAAAAAATTTTAATGATATTTCGTCAGATGTAGTCCAAATTATTTTTCTGAAGAACTCCGCAACTATTAATAAGAGCAACAGTCGGCTGCTTAAAAGATAAAGACCTGAAACAGCAGATACAATCCCGATAACCCCGAGAGCCGCTGTAAAAAGAAGCCATATTATAGTAAATGTTTTCAAATTTATCCTCTTTCTAGCGCAATTGCTCCGGTTCGCGCAAATTCTTTAATGCCATAAGGTTTCATTAATTTTATAAACGCTTCCAATTTATTCTCAGAGCCTGTTATCTCTATTAAAAGAGAATCTTTCGCTACATCCACTATTTTTGCTCTAAATATAGAAACTATTTCAATTATTTGCGGTCTAACTTTCTTTTCGGCATTTACTCTGATAAGGATAAGGTCTCTTTTTATAATATCTACTCCTAAAAAATCTTTTACAGTTACAACATCAGGCAGTTTATTGAGTTGTTTAGTAACCTGTTCAAGAACTCTTTCATCACCTTTTACCACTATTGTCATTCTTGAAACCGCTGGGTCTTCGGTAATTCCTACTGCCAAAGAATCAATATTGTACCCCCTGGCGCTAAAAAGCCCTGATATTCTTGCCAATACTCCAAACTTGTTTTCAACCAACACCGAAATTGTATGTTTCATTTTACTTAAACTCCTTATAATAATTCGTCATAATAAATATTTAATCCTTCTTTCTGTTATTTTACAACATTTAAAAATCTACTTTTATATCTAAAATCAATTGCAGTATAAACATTTGCAAATCCATTTTTAATTAAATGAATTAATTTATCTTTAATTTCATTCATATCTTTAGAAGCATCAATTATTAATTTATGATAGGTATTCAAGATAAGTCTCGCTTAGAAACCTTATACCATCTCTAATAAAATTTCATCAAGCGCTGCACCAGCAGGCACCATCGGATAAATATTTTCTTCTTTTTCAACTATAAAATCCATAACTACCGGACCTTTTTTATACTTTAATGCCTCTCTGATAGCCGGAACAACATCTTCTTTTTTTTCTACTCTTATTCCTTTTGCTCCGTAAGCTTCAGCAACTTTAGCGAAATCAGGCACTCTCTCATTATGCGATTTGCCTAAACATACTAAACTATATCTTTTTTTGTAAAAGAGTTCCTGCCACTGTCTTACCATACCTAAATAATTATTATTAAGCACGACAACAATTACATTTATTTTATTTACAATGCAAGTTGCTAATTCCTGTATATTCATCTGAAAACTGCCATCTCCGGCTATATCTATTACGGTTTTATCAGGTCGGGCAAATTTTGCTCCTATAGCCGCCGGAAATCCATATCCCATTGTGCCGAGTCCTCCTGAAGTTAAAAATGTTCTCGGATAATTATAT
>CAZPHG010000010.1:0-13029 GCA_964586585.1 uncultured bacterium
AAAGGAATTAAAAAGGATTGAAGTGGTTCATGAGATTTTGGGTAAAAGGATTAAACAGAAAGATGCGGCTGAAATACTTTTACTTTCAGTGAGTCAGTGTTATGTCCCCAGTTAATCTTTGTGAATTAGCAGGAAAACTTGATTTTTTGTCAAAAGGGGGGTATGATGTCTTTACCGTTCCCTATATCTCAAGTTTAAAAGTATGGGTGCTATATTCACCCTACCCCCTCTACCCCTTCTTCTACCCTTATCTTATCTCCGTCAAGGTATATTATATTCCTTTTTCGCCACCAGGTGAGCTGTCTTCTTGCATAATTGCGGGTTGCCTGCTTGATTTTTTCTATCAGAACATCTTTTGAAATTTCACCTTTTATATATTCTAAAATTTGACTATATCCGACACCGTCAAAAATAGGCGCTTTTTCCGTGTATCTTTTATAAAGCTCCTCTGCCTCTTCTATAAACCCATCTCCAATCATCTTGTCTACTCTTTTATTTATTAATCCATAAAGAACTTCACGCTCCCATTTAATAGTCAGGACAATAAAATTATAAGGCGGCGGTGAAGTTTTTGAAATAAATTCACTCATTTTTATTCCTGTCTCCCGGTATATTCCAATCGCTCTTATTATTCTTTTTCTCATATTTGGATGAACTTCTTTTGCTCTTTTTGGATCAATTTCTTTAAGTTCGCCATAAAGGGCTTTTGTTTCTTTTTTAGATAATTCTTCTATAATATTTTTGCTGATAACCGGCATTTTGGCAAGACCTTCAATGAGTTTTACAATGTAAAGTGAAGTGCCGCCGCATACAATAGGCGTGATTCCCTTTAAATGCATACTATCTATTAAAGAAATTGTATCGCGATAGAATGAACCGACATCATATCTGTCATTAGGTTCTCTTATGTTCAGCAGATGGTATTTAATTTCGTTTTGATATTCTTTTGCCGGCATATTTGTCCCTATATCTGCTCCTTTATAAACCTTCATTGAATCAGCAACTATTATTTCACTTTGAATACTTTTCGTTATGAGATAGGAAAGTTTTGTTTTTCCACTCGCAGTAGGTCCTGTAATAATAAGGACATCTTTGTCCCTGTTGCGTTTTACAAAAAGCAATTTCTTATGCAATTGAATTATCTTTTAAATTTTGCGTCAATTTCTTTTTCGCTTAACCTTATAATTATAGGTCTTCCGTGCGGACATAGATGGGGAAATTGAGTAGCCATTAAAAGAGTTATCATTCTTACTGTTTCTTCGCTGCTCATTCTGTCTCCTGCCTTTATTGAGGATTTACAGGAAAGAAGTTTTATAATTTCATCATTCATTTTAGAAGTATCGGGCGCTTCACCGGTTTTTATAATAATATCTAAAATAGTATCAATTATATTTTGTATTTCTTCTAACTCGCTAACTCTGCCAAGTACCATGGGTATACCGCTAACCTTAAATGAAGCAGGTCCAAACTCTTCTATATATATTCCAAATTTTTCTAATATTTTTATATTATCGCAAAGAATCGCCGCCCGCGATGACTCCATCTCAATTATTTCAGAAATAAGCAACCCTTGAGATTGTATTTTTTCTTTATCTAATTCTTTTTTTAATTTCTCATAGTTTATTCTTTCCCAAGCGGTATGCTGGTCAATTATAACTATTCCGTGAGCATCTTCGCCAATAATATATTTATTCTGCCACTGAAAATATGGTGTTATACTAATTTCAGATTTTTCCGGCAATTTTTCACTAAACTTCCTTTTATCAGGCGAAATATCCGCTCCCGGAGCAGAAAATGTAAATTTTGTTACTTTTGCTAAATCTATATCTTTTAGATAATTCATAGCCGGTGGAAGACTGCCTGTATATTTTATTCCATCGGTAGCGGACATTCCGCTAGGAGCGGATATTCTGCAGTTTCTTTTTTCTTTTTTAATGGAAATATCCATAACAGGAGATGTCTGCTGCATTTTACTCATTATTACTTTTGAAATAATCTGATGGACACCCTGCTGATTTACAAATCGCACTTCTTTTTTTGCAGGATGAACATTTATATCAACATTAGCCGGTTCTATTTCAATTTTCAACACTCCGGCAGGATATCTTCCCTGTGGGATACTTCCTCTGTATCCCTCACTTACTGCATGTGTTATAAGCGGCGAATATATGGATCTGTTATTTACAAAAATATATATCTTTGACCTGTTGGCAAAATTTATAACCGGTAACGAAATTAATCCTTTCAGTTTTAGAAACGGATTTTGAAAATCTATTTCTATAGTCTTATCAAACATTTTCTTTCCAGCAACATACAGAAATCTCTCTTTTAGAGATGATGGAAAAATATCAAAAATTACTTTATTTTCTGCGATAACCTTAAATGAAATATCTTCTCTGGAAATTATAATTGATTCCATTAATGAAATTATATGCCTTCTTTCCGTGCCGGCTGATTTCAAAAATTTTCTGCGTGCCGGCACATTATGAAATAAATGTTCTACTTTTACCGTAGTGCCGCCGTCGCGCGCGGCAGGCGAAATGTCCGCTGCCGGCTTTATAGAGTCCGACACTCTGTATTCAAACGCATTTTGCTGAGCGGCAGAACGTGAAATAACAGTCATTTTTGATACTGCTGCTATTGATGACAACGCTTCACCTCTAAACCCCATTGTCTTCATATTATTAAGGTCTTCAAAATTGCTCATTTTTGATGTAGTATGTCTTTTCACTGCTAATTTCATTTCTTCTGCTGTCATTCCGATACCATTATCGGAAATTTCAATATAGTCCATTCCGCCATTAATAAATTTAACTTCAATTTTCATAGCGCCGGCGTCAAGTGAATTTTCAACTAACTCCTTTATCACCGAAGCAGGTCGCTCTACCACTTCACCAGCAGCAATTTTTCTAATAACATCTTCTCTTAATAATTTAATTTTCATTAATTTCTTCCTGCCAGTTTTTTATAATATTTACAACTTCAAGAGGTGCAATGTTATTGAGATTAAGTTTTTTTATTTTTTTAAGGTATTTATCATTTTCCACACTCTCACTTTCAAAAAAAGTCAGCTGCTGCTCAACGCCGGGTTTTTGAAAAGTGTTAAATTCATCTTTTTCTAATTTTTTAAATATCTGCCACGCTCTTTTTATTACACTACCCTCTACACCTGCAAGTTCGGCACAATGAATACCATACGATTTATCAGCGCTTCCGTTTTTAAGTTTTCTTAAAAAAACTATCTTTTTTTTATCTTTCCACTCTCGCACCGCAAAATTATAATTTTTAACTTTATTAAGATAAGATGCAAGTTGTGTTAATTCAAAATAATGTGTAGCAAAAAGTGTCCGCGCACCTCTTTCGGCTATTTTTTCAATAACTGCCCACGCAATACTTACCCCGTCAAAAGTTGAAGTTCCCCTTCCTACCTCATCCATTATAAGAATACTTTTTGAGGTAGCGCCTGCCAATATTGCCGCAACTTCCGTCATTTCAACCATAAAAGTTGATTCACCGCCTGCGAGATTTTCACCTGAACCAACACGGGTAAAAACTCTGTCAATAATACCTATTTTAGCGTAAGAAGCAGGAACAAAAGAACCTAACTGCGCCATAATAACAATGATGGCTGTCTGTTTAAGATAAGTTGATTTTCCGCTCATATTAGGTCCTGTAATTATCATTATCTGATTTTCATCGCCATCTAAATTAGTATCGTTAGGAATAAATTCATTTAACCCCATATTAATTTCAACTGTCGGATGACGCCCATCTTTTATTATTATATCATTTTCATCATCTATATGAGGTTTTACATAGGAATGTTTTTTTGCCGCTATGGAAAAACTATTTAAGACATCCAATCGGGCAATAAGAGAAGCATTTTTTTGAATTTCAGCTGTTTTTAAAATTACTGCTTTTCTCAATTCAGTAAATATTTTATATTCTAATTCGCATTTTTTCTGAGCAGCGCCAAGTATGGCATCTTCGCGTCTTTTTAATTCTTCGGTTATATACCTTTCAGAATTAATTAGCGTCTGCTTTCGGTTATATTCAGCCGGTATTTTATCAGAATGCGTTTTTGTAATTTCAATATAGTAACCGTAAATTTTATTGTACCCTACTTTAAGCGTTGGAATATTCAACCTTTTCTTTTCATTTTCTTCAAGAGAAGTTATCCACTTTCTGTCACCGGAAGCAATTTCTATCAATTCATCTAACTCTTTTGAGTAACCTTTTTTTATTATATTTCCGTCTTTCACTGTTAAAGGAGGCGAATCAACTATAGATTTTTCTAATTTTATAACTATATCATCTAAAATTATTATTGAAGAAGCAATTTCTTTAAGCAGAGCAGATTCCGCTTGATTAAGAATATTTTGGACACTGGGAAGAATTTTAAGCGATTCTTTTAAGGCATATAAATCCCGCGCATTTGCGCTTCCAAAAGAAGTTTTCATTATTATTCTCTCCATATCGCTTATGTCGGAAAGAAATTGCGTTAATTTTTCTGAAATTTCCGGATTATTTATTAAATATTCCACGCTGTTTAATCGTTTTCTTATCAACTCTGCATCCTTTAAAGGATTTAATATATATTGAATAAGTTTTCGTCTGCCCATTGCCGATTTAGTAAAATCCAAAACTTCTAAAAGAGTATTCTTTTTTGTAAAATCCTGCTGATTCCAGATAAGTTCAAGATTAGTTTGAGTATTTCTGTCAAGCAGCATATATTCATTTTGCCTTATGATGCGAAAATTTTTAAGCCGTAATTTTTCTCCTTTTTGCGTTTCTTTAAGATACTCTATAATCCCGCCGCAGGCAGAAGCGATTTCTGGAAATTCATCTAATTCCCACCCTTTAAGTGTTTCTATATTAAAATATTCTTTTATGCTCTTTTGCGATTTAGATGCAGTCCAATACCACGAATCAATATTTGAAACAGATATGGAAGAAAATTTTCTTTTTAGAAATGTTCTTGTTTCCTCATCATCAGAAGAAATGACTATTTCTTTTACGGGAAGCCGCGAAAGTTCCGCTTCAAGGTGAATAATATTATCAGCGTTGCATCCTATAAAATCACCTGTTGATATATCAACAAATACAATTCCATAATCATTTTTTTTATGGAACACACTCGCAAGAAAATTATTTGAATCATCTTTTAAGAGAACATCTTCAATTATTGTGCCGGGAGTTATAACTCGGACAACTTCCCGTTTGACTATTCCTTTTGATAAAGATGCCTCTTCAACTTGATTGCATATTGCAACACTTTTAGAAGCTGATAGTATTTTTTTTATATATGTAAAAGCGGCGTGGTAAGGAATGCCGCACATAGGACGCCCCTGCCGTTTGGTAAGCGTTATCTCCATAATTTTTGACGCTATAATAGCGTCATCATCAAAAAGCTCATAGAAATCACCTAACCGAAAGAAAAGTAATGTATCGGGATACTGGGCTTTAATTGCCCGATATTGCCTCGTAAGCGGCGTCTCTTTAATTAGGGGTTGTAAATGAATAAGGTTTACCCTTTGGAGTCCCAGATTTGGGTTCAGTGCAAGGCGCGACGAGGGCAGTGTGGCCCACTGCGGCACATAACCGAGGAGTGCGTAGCGTTAAGAAAAACGACACATAAGCGTCGTTTTTTAGTGAAGCTCTTACGTGGTTGTTTTTTAGCATAGCAAACCGCAATGTCTCAAATATGGCACTCACCGACGGGCCAGGGTGCTTTTTGGCTGCGACTGCGGCGCTCATCGCTTGCGTAGACTTTGGCTACGCGGCACTTTTCGCTTCTTGTCTCGCTCCAAAATCATCTCTGGCAAATAGTAACCCTTATTCATTTACAACACCCTGGTTTCTTCAGAATCTTCTTCTTCTAAATTTTCTTCTAATTCTCTTATTTTAAGCTGTAGTTTTGCTTCTTTATTTTTATATTGAATATTTTCTTTTTTCAATTTTGCAATTTGGTTTTTAAGTTTTGTCTGAAGCAGAAATCCTAAAATAGCGCTTAATAAAACCCCGAAAAGCGCCGAGCCAAGCACAATCACTACCAGTGAAATTTCCGGTATTAAAGTTCTACCCCAAAAAACAATAGGAACTGCTACCTGATTAGATACCGCAAAGATAGCAACAACAAAAGCAAAAAGTATCAGCACAAATAATTTGAACTGGTTCATTTTATTAAAACTCCTTTTTTATTTTTCACCCGCAAATCACACAAAAACTACGATCAAGAAAACAAGCGTTTTTCTGTTCAATTATATATCTGTTATTTCACAAATATTATTATCTTCCGCCATTTTATTTATTATTTTTTTAAATTCAGCCGATGGTTTTTCAAACTGTATTCCAACAACATAAGTGTCTTTGAACTTCTTTTCTTTTCTTACTATGCTACCTTTTAATTTTTCATTTAATCCCATAAAATTAAGTTCAAATTCTACTTTACTTGATAAAGGAATCTCGTGAAATGCAACTAAAGCCATCCCGCTTGCTGATAAATTAACTAATATTGCTGGGATATTTCCGTTATAATGTTCCGAATGCATTTCTATTTTTATAGGTTTTGCTACCGAAAGAGTAAGTTGAAGCCGCTTGCTTAACCTTCTGTCTTTTGTCATAATTACACCTCTATATTTATTTTATAATTTTTTTCATTCAATTCAAGTTCTGCGAAAATTATACGCACTCGCCTTTTAGCGAATTAGGCAACGCGGCCGTTATCTTTACTTTTATATCCTCACCTGCTTGGACATCACTATTATTAAAAAATATTAGTTTATATTCATTGCTTCTGCCGGAATTTTTATTGCCAGCAAAAACTTCAATAATTTTTCCTTCTAATAATTTGTTGCGTTTTAAAGATACCTCTTTACATAATTTATTAAGATATGCTAATCTTTCTTTTTTTACTTTAAGCGGAATATCATCTTTCAATTTAGAAGCAGAAGTCATCGGACGCGGCGAATATTTAAAAGTAAACGCATTATCAAATTCAATTTCACCGATAATATCAAGAGTCATTTGAAAATCTTTTTCTGACTCGCAGGGAAATCCAACAATAAAATCAGAAGTAATTGAAGCCGCAGGTATTTTTTTTCTAATGTAGCGGGCTATTTTTCTAAATTCATTTATTGTATATTTTCTATTCATTTTTTTTAAAATTTTATTCGACCCAGATTGAACAGGAATATGAAAATCTTTATATATAACGGAGTTATCTGCTACAATATCAATTATTTTTTTATTCATTTGCGCAGGATAAGATGTCAGAAATCGGACTTTCTTGATACCTTTTATTGTTGCAACTATTTTTAATATTTCACAAAAATCAGGATGAGAATTTACACTTTGCCCTAATAATATTATCTCTTTAATATTTTTTTGGACAAGTATTTTGCATTCAACTATAATATCATTTACCGAACGATACTGCTCTCTTCCTCTCACATAAGGAACAATACAGTAAGAACAAAAATTATTACAGCCCCTCATAATAGGAATATAACTGCTTAATGTGTTTCCTCTCTTGTTTTCATATTTATTGCTGCTTTTTTTTTGAGCAAAAACTTCTTTTTTTATTAATTTAGGTAAATCAAAGATAGCAGAAGGTCCGACAATTATATCAACATAAGGAAATTTTTTTTTTATATCATTACCAATCCTTTGCGACATACATCCTACAATACATATTTTTATGGTGGGTTTCTTTTCTTTCAAAAATTTCAATCGACCTATATGGCTGAGCGCCTTCTGCTCGGCATGCTCTCTTACAGAGCAGGTATTATAAATAATTATATCGGCATTTTGCTCATTGACAATTATATTGTAGCCCTGCTGTTGAAAAATATCTTCTAATTTCAGAGAATCTGCCACATTCATCTGACAGCCGAAAGTTTTAATGTAGATTGATTTTTCAATCACACTTCAAACCTCTCACAAAATCCTTTGCTTTCTGTAAATCTTTTTCATTAGGTCTACCTTTGCTTATACCTCCAATAAATTTAAATGGTCCGCCAGTATCGAATCCTTTGCAAGTAAATTCTCCAACTATATTCAAGCCTTTTTTTATTAATTTTTTTCTTAAAGGAACATGAAAGTGAGAAATTCTATGCCGAATGTTATGAATAAAATTTCCTGCATTACTCACACCGCTGGTCGAGAAAATAAACGCTTTTTTCCCTTTCAAGTCAGGAAGTTTATCAACCAATTTTAATAAACTTTTATGATGTTGCCCAAAAAAAATTCCAGAACCAAATCCAATTAAATCATATTTAGATAATTCATTTATATTAACTTTGCCTGATTTAATTAACTCCACGTTCAAAACTTCTGCCATTGATTTGGCTATCTTTTCTGTATTGCCATGATGTATTGAAACACAAATAATTAGTGTTTTTCTTCTATCTTGTTGTTTATGTTCCATTTTTATTTAACTGTTTAGAAATACTTCCTGTTAAATCTTCAATTTCAATATTTTCCCAATCATTTTCTTTCATAGAGGTTTCCCAGCTTTTCTTGGACGAGTCCTATTTCTGTAATATTTTTTTATTTCTTTTTCGGGAAGCATTTTCATTGTTTTATCAAGTAAGTTTTTTAATTCTCTAAGAAAAACATATCTTGGATTAAATATATATATTCTTGTATTGCCCTTTACTTGACTTACAAGAACATTCCCTTCTTCAAATCTCCTTAACTGTTTTTTAACCATTTCCACTACTATCAATAATTAAATCCGCTTTTACCGATGAATTCTCTGATAATTGATACCTGAGGAACCTCTTTGGCAGACACAGGAAGAAAAAAATCAAGATATTTTAAAATACGCTGCGCCTCGAAATATTCACTTGAACCTTTGCCTGTCTTCAAATTCTTCAATAACGGTTCTATAAAAGGTTTCAAAACCGCCTGTTCATATATAAGCGAGGAATTAAAGAAGACATCCGCATTATCCTGAAAAGGAAAAATATATTTACTCTCTCCTTTTCGGACAAGAGGAAATCTTTTAATAGTTTCCGCAGCACCGTAAGACCGAAACAGCGAATCTCTGATAAGCCGTCTCATAAGCCGTGAATCAGATGTAAAAATTCTCGTATCGCTATCTATCAAAAGCTGCGTTAAGGCGCTTACAAAAATTTTATAAATACTTTCTTCATCAATCCCCGATGAAATCTCAGGGTTCAGAGCGTGAATACCCTCAACTAATATTATGGAGTTGAACTTTAATTTTAATTTTTTGCCGCTTTTTTCCCTTTTTCCTGTTTTAAAATTATATTTCGGAAGCATTACCTCGCTACCATTCTTCAAGTCATTAATCTGCTTTCTGAAAAACTTAATATCTAGCACTTTTATAGTTTCAAAATCCCGTTCCCCGTTATCCATAACAGGTGTTTTTTCTCTTGGGACAAAATAATTATCAAGATGAATCGCCTCAGGTTTTAGCCCGTTCGCCATCAACTGTATAGCGATCCGCTTCAAAAAGGTTGTCTTGCCTGATGCCGAGGGACCAGCGACAAAAATTAATTTTTTCTGCGGATAAAACACCTTAATACTATCTGCTATTCTTGCTATTTTCTTTTCATGGAACGCCTCTTGCACTTTAATAAGTGTTGATATCGTCCCAGCATCTATCGCCTTATTTAAATCAGAAACATGGTGAATGCCTAATATCCTGTTCCATTCTCTTGTCTCCAAATACACTTTAAAAAGATTCCTTTGTCTGTGCGGGTCATGCGGGAGTTTCATCATATTTCCGCGGACAGGAAACTGTAGAATAAAACCTTTTTTATATCTTATCAGATTAAAAGTCGGAAGAAATTTTGTTGAAGCAACACATTTTGTTAATGTAAAATCAAAATAATTTCTAATAAAAACCATATAGATTGTGTTATATGGCAGATATGATATTGTGCGTACTTTATCTTCCCTTTTATTTTTTTTATAAAGTTTTATTGCCTCAGGTTTAGTAAGAGTTCTTTTTGTGAATTTTTCATCAAGGGAGACAATATATTTCATTCTCTTCTTAACATTCCGAATGAAATCTTCATATAACTGTTTACCCGACCGGGGTTCAAAATAATAACCGTGCATCAGTGTCTGTCCTATCTGTACTCTTAAATCGGGGTATAATTCCTGTATCGCACACTGCATTAAAATAATCAAACTTCTGCGGTATATCTCAGCGCCGTGTTTTGTATTATAATCTATATTTTCATTTGACAGCAATTTAATTATATTTTTATTCATTTACAACCCCTACCCCTTTAGCAATGAGAAAGCCCCTCGCTCTTTCAGTCAACTTATAATTATGAACAATCTCCCAAAAAGCCTTGCTGTGATTTGGCTCTAAAATATGAGCCATCTCATGAATAATTACATAATCCCTCACCCAATCAGGCATCCCGGCGAGCTCATGAGATATTCGTATTGTTTTTTTTCTATGATTACAACAGCCGAACTGTTTCTGCTGATTTGTAACATACTCAATTGATATAATTTTAATTTTACCTGCAAAATATTTTTTGTTTAATCTATTAAATACATCTTTAAGGTTTTTTTCTTTATTAAGTTTTTTCTTAAGTTCCTGCCTATCAAATCTCTTTTTAAAATTTTCTATAACTTTATTCAGTTCTTTTTGCGGCATCCTTTGCGGAGCATAAATATACATTGTATTCCCGTCAAACCGGGCGCTTACCGTCCTTTTTCGTCTTAAACTTTGTTTAATCTCTACTTTCATGTTTTTATTATACATTTTACATAGATAAATTCAATGTAAAATAAAAAAGGCGTCTGTTTCAATATAAAAACAGACGCCCTTTATTGCCTTAGAGAATTAAATAGTCAATCTGGGTATCTTATTTCAGTTTGCCTTCAACTCAGTATCTTACCTTAAATCCACCGAAGGTACTTGATATAAAACACACACTTAACGACACCACTAAAATTACCTTTAAAAATAATATCTTATACCAATATTTATTCTTATTCCATTGAAATTGACTTCTGCAGGTCTTTCATTGTCCGCTAATGGCAAAAGAACATCTTTAACCTCTAAACTTTCTCTGTCGGTAACACTATCTTTTTCCATAATCAATAATTTATTTTTGCCGCTCCCCTCTTCATCAACTAATATGCCTTTGAAATTACTTAATGTGGCAAAATTTCCACCTATATCAAAAGATATTGCAACATTTTCTTTGAAAAAATGTTTTGCTCCAAAAATAAAGTGAAAGCCTGTACCACCTGAACCTGCCTCTAATTTTCCTCTTTCAAATGTAGTGGGTTCTCCTGGCTCAGTTTCTGTTTTATCATATTCCAAGGTACTACTATAAATACTTATGCCTCCACCAAAAAAGTAAAAGGTGTTGTCGTTAGCAGGAATTTTGTAATATATGGATATTGGAACAACTGTTGCCTCAACATCAATACTTGTTGTTTCCGTCATGTTTACACCTGTCAATTTTTCAGTGTAATTTCCTGCTAATCTGCTGAACCCAATACCAAAAGCAATTTTATTACCGTTTTTAAGATTAAAATCAACCCTTGCTTCGACAGGAACAGCAAATGAGCTACTGAGTTCATCCACACTGGCTGTTTCATCTACACCTAGTTTAGCCTCAAAGATTTTGGTCTCGCCGGAAGTATCAAAGTCTTCCATTGATAACCCGGCGAAGCCAAGTCCTCCACCAATACTAAATTTAATGGTTGGTTTCTCTCTCAAACACCTCCCGCCTCTTCTCCCCAGGGCAAACAGATTCCCAGCCAACGCAAAAACTCCCAACAGACCAAATACAATTATCTTTTTATGCATTTCATACCTCCAATAGTTTTGTCTAATGCAAAATTAGCTTAAAAGCACCAAATATTAAAGGTGCCTTATATTCCCTTATTTTCTGTACCTAAAACATTGATTATTTTATGTTTATAAAGTTCTTTCAGTGATTCTCTTGCAGGGCCGAGATATTTTCTCGGGTCAAATTCTGCCGGTTTCTCAACCATTACTTTCCTGATTGCAGCAGTCATTGCAAGCCGCCCGTCGGAATCAATATTGATTTTACAGACCGCTGAGGCTGCGGCTCTTCGCAGTTCTTCTTCGGGAATACCTATTGCATCCCTTAAATCACCACCGTACTTGTTTATTGTTCGGACAATATCAACAGGAACAGATGAAGAACCATGCAACACAATAGCAAAACCAGGTAATTTTTCTTCCACCTCTTCAAGTATATCAAAACGAAGTGCGGGCGGAATATACTCTCCATTTTCATTTTTTGTACACTGCTCGGGTTTAAATTTATTTGCACCATGAGATGTTCCTATTGAAATGGCAAGCGCATCAACATTTGTTTTTTCAACAAAAGTAAAAACCTCTTCCGGTTGAGTGTAAGTCGTTTCTTCTGCCACAACATCATCTTCTATACCGGCAAGCACTCCTAATTCTCCTTCAACGGTAACATCATATTTATGCGCATAGTCAACAACTTTGCGAGTCAATTCAATATTCTTTTCAAAAGAATGAGAAGACCCGTCAATCATCACTGATGAAAATCCTAAATCAATACAACTTTTACATAATTCAAAAGTGTCTCCATGGTCAAGATGAAGTGCTATCGGTATATTTTTACCAAGCTCCTTTGCATACTCCACAGCACCTTCTGCCATATAGCGAAGAAGTGTTTCGTTGGCATATTTTCTTGCCCCTGAAGAGACCTGAAGCACTACCGGTGAGTTTGTCTCTACACACGCCATAATAATTGCCTGCAACTGCTCCATATTGTTAAAATTATAGCCAGGTATTGCATACCCGCCTCTTACTGCTTTCGCATACATTTCATTTGTGTTTACAAGCCCGATTTCTTTGTAATTTATTGCCATTTTTTTTCCTTTCCACCCGATAAATCGGGCAAACTCCTAATATTCCCAATCTGTCAACCCGGCACCTTTTTCGGTGCTTTTCTTACACTCTTAATTTTTCATATACAGAATCAAGCGACTCAGAAATAACTTTTTCATCCGATATAACAGGCA
>CAZPHG010000011.1:0-4394 GCA_964586585.1 uncultured bacterium
ATAAATCTCCTAATAAATCTAAAGATTTATGCCTTACAAATTCATTGCTGAATCTGAGTTCAGTATTTATTACGGATTCTTTCCCTATAACTACCGTATTTTCATAAGTTCCGCCTTTTCCGAGCCCTTTTTTTTGAATATGTTTTATTTCGCTTTCAAAACAATATGTTCTTGCAGAAGAAATATCGCTTAAATAATTATTTTTATTTATATCTATCGTAAAAAACTGGCTACCGGGAAATTTATGTGTATAATCAATTGCGGCATTGATAGTTAATTTATCGGAAGGAATAACAACTAATTCAGTCCCCTGATGTTTATATAATATTATCTTTGATGGAGTAAAATATTTTCTCTCTTTTTCCTGTTTTTTCAGACCTGCTTTTTGCAAAATATCTGCAAAATTTTTAGCGCTACCGTCTCCGATAGGAAGTTCACAGTTGTTAATTTCAATTATAAGATTATCTATACCCAACCCATATAGTGTCGCAAGAAGATGTTCTACTGTTTGTACAATTGCCGCGCCATGTTTTAGAGTGGTTCCCCGAAAAACTTCACTAACATTTTCAATAACAGCAAATACTCCGGGTTTTCCTTCTATATCAGTTCGGACAAATTCTACTCCATAATCCACATTAGCCGGCTTAAAAGTAACATTTACCTTTTCGCCGGTGTGAATGCCTACACCTGAAAGCGAAACGGCTCTCTCAATTGTCTGCTGCATATACTTTCTTAAAAAGTTCAGGAAGCCGTTTTATAAATGCATTCAATCTTTTTGCTTCTCTGTGATTCATAGCAGGATATCCCGATACAAGTTGATCGGGTTTGACATCGCGGGTGACTCCGGCTTTAGCAGCTATTTTTGCGCCGGAACCTATCTTGATATGCCCTGTTATTCCGGCTTGGCCGGCAAGAATAGCATTATCTCCAATTACTGTTGAACCTGCAATACCAACCTGTGATACTATCAAACAATTTTTTCCTATATTAACATTATGAGCAATTTGAACAAGATTATCTATCTTCGTTCCGCATTTTATAATAGTATTTCCCGGCGAGCCTCTATCTATAGTAACATTTGCGCCTATCTCTACATTATTGTCTATAATAATTCCGCCGACTTGAGGTGTTTTTAAATATTTTAAGTTCTCCGTGTAATAACCAAACCCATCGCTCCCAATAACTGCGCCTGAATGAATAATAACATTATTTCCGATATTTACCCTATCAAGTATAACTACATTAGGATACAAAACGCAATTTGTTCCGATTTCTACATTTCTGCCAATATATACACCTGAATAGATAGCCGAATTTTTACCGATTTTTACCGCATTCTCTATTTTGACAAACTCGCCGACGCTGACTCCTGAGTCCATTTCAACATTTTTATTTATAGATGCTTTTTCACTTATGCCTTCAAATGAATGTTTTTTAATACCATATAGTTTTTTAAGTACTTTTGAAAACGTAACTTCAACTTTTTCTGTTTTTATCAAAGCGGCATCAGTTGTTCCTTTATACCATAGCGGAACTATTACGCAGGAAGATTTAGTATCAGTCATTAATTTTTTATATTTAGGATGATTTAGAAACGCTATATCACCTTTTTTCGCATCAGAAAGAGTTGCAGCGCCGGTAATTAAAGTATCTTTTTTTTTTTGTATTAATTCGCCGCCTGTTAATTTTACAATATCTTCAATTGTTATTTTATTCATTTTCATTTATTACTTTTATTACTTCGGCAGTTATGTCTACCGATTCATTCCGAGAAAAAAGTATAAGTTCTTTTTCAAGGATAATAGTATATCCCTCATCCATCGCAATTTTTTGTATAGTGTCATATATTCTGCCTAAAATTTTATATTTATATTCCTTTTCTTTACCCGCTACAAATTCTTTGCTTTCATTCACTAATTTTCCCAGTTTTTTTTCTTTGGCATCAAGCATATTTTTGAAGTCATCTATTGCTGAGGGGGGCAAGTTATACTGCTGTAATAAAATTATATTTCGAACGGCAGCAATTACTTTTTCGAGTTTTTCTATCTCTTTTTTTTTATCTTCAATCAATTCACGCAATTCATTCCTTGATTCTTCAACAACATTCAAACCTTCAAATACTTTTTCAATATCAACATAGGCTATTCTTACAGAAGAAATTATTACGGCACTCAGCGGAAGAAAACTAAAAACAAGAAACCCGAAAAATATAAATATGATTTTTTTCAAAATATATCTCCGATACTAAAATACCACTGTCCGCCCGGCTGACATTTATCTACTCCAAAACCCCAGTCCAATCTTATAGGAAAAGCTCTTATTTTAAATCTTACGCCGACACCGAATCCTCTTTTTAATTTATTATCTTCCAACCCTGCTCTTAAAACAATATCTTGTGTTCTATTCCAGGAAGAGCCTATATCGTAAAAAATTGCGCCTTGCAATAATGTGCGACCCCGTTCAGATACAATTGGAAATTTGATTTCTATATTCCCCACAAGTTTGTAATTTCCGCCTCCCCTTTGTCCTACTTGACCCCAATCATACCCTCTAATCGATTCGGCACCTCCTACATTAAATCTTTCATATACCGGAATATTATCAGTATCGGAAAATGCAAATGCTGCGCCGGCATCTAAATTTAAAACACCTACAAATCTCCAGAAAAGAGGTTGAAAATAAGTCGCATCCAGTTCTAATTTCATAAAATTTACATCACCGCCAAAAATTCCGCCTGCAATTTGGTTAGACAATCTAACAAAATAGCCCTTACTTGGATTAAATGGATAATCGCGGGTATCATAAGAAACGCTTGGCGTAATAGAAGAAGTTATATCTCTACTTTCGGGAATCTCATATTTTATATCATCGCACACATTATGTATTCTAACTTGTTCCAAAGAATATTTTAAAAATCCGGTAAATTCATTTGTAAAGTGTCTTCCTAATCCGATACTTCCTCCGCTTCTCTGTTCTTTATAGTTACCACTGATGTCATCAGTAACAAAAGATCTTGTACGTATCGTATTAAAAATACTTGCGCTAAAAGGCGTTGGTGTATTAAATAACCATGGCTCCCTAAAATCTATACGATAATTTTGTTTCCGTCCGCCAAATTCCCACATAATAGATAACTTCTGTCCCCTGCCTAAAAAATTATCCTGCGAAACTTTGAGCTTACCTACAATACCATCCTGTGATGAATAACCGGCTCCGATACTTGCCATTCCGGTCTTTTGTTCGGTGACAACAAAAACAATATCTGTTTTATCGGGCGGACCGGCAGGCAAGACATCTAAATTAACATCACTGAAAAATCCAAGCCTAAAAATCTCTGCCTGAGTTTCTCTCACTTTTCTGAGATAAAACGGGTCGCCTTCTTTAATTTCAAATTCTCTTTTTATGACATAGTCCTTGGTTATAAAATTCCCATCTAAAAATATATTTCTCACATAGACTTTCGGACCTTCAAAAATGTCAAATATAATATTTATTTTATTTTCAACCTCATCAAATTTATATAGCGTATTTACATTTGCTCGTATATAGCCGACGCTGCCGTATTTTTCAGAAATAGCTGCGCCGGCAAAATTGATTTTATTTTCGGAATAAACCGCACCTTTTTTAATTCCTATTTTTTCATGCAATTCATTATCGGAAATTGTAATATTACCCTCAAATTTAATATCGCCGATAGTATATAAACTGCCTTCATAAATAACTATTGTTATATACATTTTCTCTCGTTTGTCATCAAAAGTTATCAAAGGTTCGGATATTTCGACATTAAAAAAACCGTTATTCCTGTAATAGGAGCGTATCCTTTCAATATCTTCTTTCAATTGTCTTTGTTCAAACATCTTTCCTTTTTCCGTTTCTACTTCTTTTAAAACTTCTTTAATATTTGCCTGCACCACTCCAATCACATTGAATGCTGCAATTTTTATGCGATTTCCTTCAATTACACGGTAAGTAATCGTTATAGTTTTTGCTTCTTTGTCAAGAGTAGTAAAAAATTCAACGCTAACGAAAGCAAAACCTTCTTCTTTGTAATAAGAAACTATTTTTTCAACTGCTTCTTTCGCTTCAAACTCATCAAAAAAATCACCTTCTTTAAAATCTAATTCTCTTAATAGTGTTCTTGTTCTTATTTCTTCATTTCCTTTAAATTCAATTTTTTCAATAATGGGCTTTTCTCTGACTCTATATATAACTCTGACTGATAACGGAGTTATTTCTTCTAAAAGAATTTGAACATCATCAAATTTTCCCATATCAAAAATAGAACCAATATCTTTTCCTGTATGAAGAGGATCATATTCATCGCCTATTTTAACAGAAATTTCTCTTTTTATTTCACTGGATTGAACATTTATATTTCCATCTATTACAAT